>NZ_JBSSCC010000004.1:0-129838 GCF_054059455.1 Thermostichus sp. MS-CIW-23
CACCCGTGTCAGCCCGGATGGCCTGTGGATCGAACTGCACGGGCGGTCGGAAGCAGGAACCCGCCGAGACGACTGCGCAAGGAGCCATCCATGCGCAGCGTGGTAGGAATCTCCGGCCTTCAGGCCGGGGAGGATGTCAAGATTCCCGTTTGCGACAGCTTCAGCCCCTTTCTCAAAGGGAGAGAGGAGTTGAGGCGATGCACAGCCCGACTGGGAATGCTCCTCTTGGCTCAATTGGCTGATGAACCAGAATCCAGCCCCTGGAGTTGCTCCCACTGGGCGGGGGTAAAGGTGCGCAGGGCCAAAGCATGTAGGCGGCCATCCTGCAGGTAAGCTTTCAGGACCTCATTCACCAGCCGGTGCTGTTTGATCAGGGGCAAGCCCTGGAATTGTTCCGCCACCACGATGGCCTGGAAATGATGGCCATCGCCGACAGTGTCTTCCACCTGCACCCTTGCGCCGGGTAGGGCAGCCCGTACCAATGCCTCAATTTCTCGTGGATCCATGCGCTGTTGTCCCCGTGGTCTCACTGTGTCCAAGCTCAAGATCCCGCCTTGGATCTCGACCTGCTCATCCATTACCCTAGACGGTTCCGGGGCAAAACGGGATCTCTTCCGGCCCACTGCAGGCGGTGGCCAGGCTGGGATGGCTCAGCACCAAGACCTCGGTGATGGGACCGCGTTTGTGGCCCTGGGCGTTGATGGCACGGCTGGCAGAGATGGTCTGGATGGGGTAATCCCGGTACAGTTCCCGCACAAAGGGGCAATCGGAATTGGAGAGCAGCACCTGCACGCCTCGGTCGGCCAATGTTCCAAACACTTCTCGCAGGCGGATCTGTTCCGCTTCGCCGAAGGCAAACCGGCTGTAGGCTGTGAAGCTGCTGCTGGCAGAAAGGGGATAGTAAGGGGGATCCAAATAGACGAAATCCCCGGGTTTGGCTCGTTCGAGCACCTGCCAAAACGGCTGCACTGTGATCTCCACGCCTTGCAAAACTCGTGCCACGGCCCGTAGGTTCTCCGCGTCGCAAATGCGGGGATTACGGTAACGGCCCAAAGGGACATTGAACTCTCCCCGCGAGTTTTCCCGGTAGAGGCCATTAAAACAGGTCTTGTTCAGATACAGCAGGCGGGCAGCCCGTTGCGCCGGATCTTCAAATCGAGCCGCGCGGATGGTGTAGTAATAATCCCGGCTGTGGTGGGCTTGGTGGTGGCTGAGCAGGGCGATAAGCTCCTCCACGTGATCCCGCACGCAGCGATACACATTCACCAGCTCAGGGTTGATATCCGACAAAACAAAGTGTCGAGAACCCGATGGGATCCCTTGGGCCAGATGAAAAAAGACCGCTCCACCCCCCAAAAAGGGCTCGTGATAGGTGTTCCAGGCGCGAGGAAAAAAGGGTTCGTATTGGCTGAGCAGTTGCCCTTTTCCCCCTGCCCATTTTAGGAAGGGACGCGCTTTAACGGCTGGCTCCGCTGGGGTGGGTTCGCAGGAGTCGGGTACAGGGTTCCAGAGTTCTTCCCGCCGCAGAGCACGCCTATGTCCAAGAGAACAAGGGTGGGTCATCGTTGGTTCAGTGATCTGGATCCTCTTCCAGCAGCTTTTCTAGCGTCTCGATCCAATGCTCCAGCTCCTCCAGCGCCTGCAACACTCCCCCTGGGTCGCTCAGATCCGCCTGCAGCATCTGGGTGGCTTCTGCCAAAGTCAGGGATCCGGGCGGGCTGGCCAACCAACGAAGGTAGTGGGGCAGAAAGTTGCGCGGAGAATCATGATAGCGGCGGTGACAGGCCAAGGCCACCAGGCTGGCAAGGCTGGCCTGATAGGCACTGAAGGGGCGGAGAAACAGCTCCGGCATCCCCACCCAGTAAAACTGGTGTTCCGGCAACAGTTCCACCGCATCTCCGCACAGCTCCTGACACAGCTTCAACCACTCTTCGCTCACCCAGGAGGAGTAGGTTACACCGTTTTCCCATTCGGGGATCCCCGACCGATAGAGAATCAGCTCCAGCCGACTGATCAAGCTCTGGTAAAACACCGCCTGCAACTGGGCTTCCAAATGGTGTATCAACAGGGCCTGGGCCAACTGGAGGCTGCCGGAGCGTTCCCGCCAGCGCTGCGGAGCAGTTTGCCCCTCTGGGTCGTAAAGAGCAGGCCTGCCCATGCGAGGGGATCCCACTGCTGAAGCAACCAGGTGATCCAGGAGTATTTGCTGCAAAAAGACGGTGTGAGCCTGCACCCCCCACGCTCGCGGCAGCAGTGCGGAACTCCCCTGCATCTCCTCCAGATCCAGCCAAACTTGGGGATCCTCAGGCCGGAGCCGCTGGCTGATGATAGCAAGAACCTTCAACAGGAGCTCGCTCCCGCCGGATCCCGTTTCTCCCGACCTGGGCGAGAACTCCGTTTCGCCGGGGCGAAAGGCTGCGCCCGCTGCGCGATTGGGCTTGTCTGCCTCGATTGCCGAGCCGACTTCTAGCAGCCAGGGTTTGGCCTGGGCCGCACACTCGGGGCAGAAGTCCTGCAGGGCTGCCCAGATTAGAGAGGTGGCCTCAGCAGGGGTCAGGGGTGGAACGGGATCCCCCCAGGGCGCATGCAGATCGCAGATGCGAATGGAACGCCCCATGTTTCGGCTTTTGAGGCGGTAATAGCGCTGGAACAGATCCAACCGATCGCGGATCCCTTCCAGGAGGTTCTCCAAAAAGGTCTGAGTCAGGCCGTGGCGGGCCAGATACAGGTCGGCAGCAGAGTCATAGCCCCGCCATTGGGCCTCCCACAGGTGGTCGCGGATCAGAGTGCTGAGGATAAACCCACCCAGATCGGCATGGGCTTCTAGGTGTTGGACTAGCCGCTGGTAGGCCACCCAGCGGATCTCCGCGCTGGCGTGAGTTTGTAAGCTCTGCAGCTGGACAAGAGTGTGCTCTGGGAGCGCAGCAGGCGAGTTCAGGGTCACTTGCCACAACTGCCGCCAAGCTAACCTTCCTGTTGGGTACTGTTGGTGGAGCAGGCACTCCAGAGGCTCCGGTTGTTGGTGACCCCGCTGCTGCAGGAGGCGACACAAAAACTGGCGAAAGGGGCGCAGCTCCGGCTCGGCACAAGCAGCGGCCAAGGGATCCGAGGGCCGATCCTCTCGCTCCTGCGGCGTCTCAGCTGCGGGTTCGCCGAGGGGAACGGCGGTCAGGGATTGCAGTTCCAGGGGGAAAAACAACAGCTGGCTCTGCAGGGAGATGACCCGCTCCAGATCCCTCCAGCTGGGGTCTGCCTTCGTCCAGGCCATCTCTGGTTCGGCCTCAGCCGGGATCGCTGTTGGAAGGCTGCTGCTCTCGCAACCCTCGGCAAGATGGGCTGCCAGGGCGAGCGCCTGCGTCAGCTCCGACAACTCCTGCAGCGCCACCGCCAGCTCTGGCGGGCTGAGCTGGACCACCTGCCCCCGGTAGCGCTGGGCAAACTGCTGCACCTGCTCCTCCAGTTCATTCCAGGTTAGGGCGCGCTTTTTCCCAGAGCCAGAGAAACGCTCGAAAGGGGGTTCAGCAGCAGGAAAGACCACCGGCATCAGCCTCCTAGAGATGGGGTCGTCCCTCTGTTGGCTTGTCGGCAGAGGGGTGTGCCCGCCTTTTGACCTCTGCCAAAGGGCAAATGGCTGGGGAAATCTGGGTTGGAGGTGCAGGCTGCGATCAGAGGGATCCGGATCCCTGCTATCCCCCCCTGGGGGTTCCCATCCTGGTCAGAACATAGCCTCACCGCTGCTGTGCTGCGCAAAGGCGGCAGCAACAGCCAACCCAAGCCTGAGCCATTCGGCAAGCTCGGATCCGGGATCCCGCATTCCCCGCATTCATTAAAGACTGCGACTGCGAAAACCGACGTGCCTCCTTTGGGGCAGGAAAAACCTGAGATGATTGTGACATTCTCCTTGGGCAAATGCAGCCGGCAGCGTGGGGATCCCAATTTCGGCCAGGATACGTGTTGGGACAGAATAGGCCTGCGGCCACTTGTGCAAAGGGTAAAAGAACTATCCGAGGGAGGTGACTGCATTGTTTGCTCAAGTCACTGCTGCCGCTCTGCTGGGACTCCGGGCCGTGCAGGTTACGGTGGAGGTGGATGTGGGCGGTGGCTTGCCCCAGATCACCTTGGTGGGACTGCCCGATACTGCCGTTCAGGAGGCCAAAGAGCGAGTGCGGGCGGCGATCAAGAACTCCGGCTTTGCTTTACCCCAGCGGCGGATCATCGTCAACTTGGCCCCTGCCGATCTGCGCAAAGAGGGCCCCAGCTTCGATCTGCCCATTGCCATCGGGATCTTGGCGGCCTCCGGGGTGATCGAGGGGGAAGCACTGGCCAACACCCTGATGGTGGGGGAATTGGCCCTAGACGGCACCCTACGCCCGGTGGCCGGGGTTCTGCCTATTGCCGCCAGCGCTGCCGAGATGGGGATCCGCCGCCTGGTGGTACCCCAGGAAAATGGGCCGGAAGGAGCGGTGGTGCAAGGGATCCAAGTGTATGGGCTGCCCTCCTTGGCGGCGGTGGTGGGCTGGCTGCAAAACCCAGAGGGAGTTGAGCCGGTGCGGATCCAGCCAGAACAGATGTTGCCAACCGAAACGGAACCCCTGCTGGATTTGGCCGATGTGAAGGGGCAAGAACATGCCCGGCGGGCTCTGGAGATCGCGGCAGCCGGCGGGCACAACCTGTTGCTGGTGGGCAGCCCGGGAGCGGGCAAGACCATGCTGGCGCGGCGACTGCCCGGCATTTTGCCCCAGTTGCAGTGGGAAGAGATGTTGGAGATCACCCGCATCTACTCGGCAGCCGGCCTGTTGCGGCAAAACCTGCACCTGGGACGCCAGACCCCCCTGATCGCCCAGCGGCCCTTTCGCGCTCCCCACCATTCGGCTTCGGCAGTGGCGCTGGTGGGTGGCGGCCCCTACCCCAAGCCCGGGGAAATCTCGCTGGCCCACCATGGCATCCTGTACCTGGATGAGCTGACGGAATTCCGGCGGGAGGTTCTGGAGGTGCTGCGCCAACCCCTGGAAGATGGCAAGGTTACCATCTCCCGCGCCCGCGTTTCCCTGGAGTTTCCCGCCCAAACCACCCTGGTGGCCTCCACCAACCCCTGTCCCTGCGGCTTCTACGGGGATCCCGTTCACCCCTGCACCTGTACGCCGCAACAGCGGGAGCGCTACTGGTCCAAGCTCTCCGGCCCGCTGCTGGATCGCATCGACCTGCAGGTGCGGGTCAACCGCCTTAAGCCGGAAGAAATTGTCCGCGCCCAGGGCGGCGAATCTTCCCAAGCGGTGCAGCGGCGGGTGGAGCGGGCACGACAACGGCAGCGGCAGCGCTTTCAAAACGAGCCTGGGATCCACTGCAACGCCCAGATGCAATCCCGCCACCTGCGGCAGTGGTGCTCCCTTTCGGATCCCTGTCGCAAGCTCTTGGAGAACGCCATCCAAAAGCTGGGCCTGTCTGCGCGGGGGAGCGACCGCATCCTCAAGGTGGCCCGCACCATCGCCGATCTCGAGGGCGCGGAGGCCATTGCCCCCACCCACATTGCCGAAGCGATTCAATACCGCAGCCTGGATCGCGCTCGGCTGTAAAGCCCAAGCGCTCGGCGCCGCTGACGCGACCACCCCCAGCCCCCCTCCCAGATAGGGTTTCCCTCACTGCCAGAGCTCCGGTCTGTCCTACGGGATCCCACCCCCTGTTTTGCTGGGAAAAAGCTGCCCCCCTTGCACCTGAAGGATTTGGGCGGCCTTGAGCCAGCTGGCGTCGAAGGATCCCAGATGGGTGGTGGTAACCAAGGTTTGCACGCGCTCCTGAATGGCTTCCAAGAGCTGGTTTTGCCGCTGCAGATCCAGCTCGGCCAGCACATCGTCCAAGAGCAGCAAGGGCGGATCCCTGACCACCTGCTCGATCAGCTCCAGCTCCGCCAATTTCAGAGCCAAAACCAGAGTGCGCTGCTGGCCTTGGGATCCATAGGCGCGGGCGGCAACTCCGTTAATGCACAGCTCCACTTCATCCCGATGGGGGCCCACCAGAGAGCTGCCCAGGGAGTGTTCGGCGGCGGCTTTGGCGCGGATCTCGGCCAAAAACTGGGCTTGGATCACTTCGGGGCTGGCCTGGGGATCCGGCAGGGGCACTTGGGGTCGATAGGTAAGGGTCAGGGTTTCCCGTCCACCGCTAATGACCCGGTGCCAGTGAGCAGCCAAAGGCTCCAGCCGTTGCAGCAGCCGGGCGCGGCGGCGCATAATTCGGCTACCGGTGGTGGCCAGTTGGGCATCCCAGAAGGCCATCTGCGAGAACTGAACGCCAGCAGCCGCTTGCGTTAGCGGGACAGAGTCCTTGGGATCCTGCTTCAAAAGGGCGTTGCGCTGCCTGAGGATCTGGCGATATTGCTCCACCAGGCCGAGATAAACCGGCTCCAGTTGCAGCAACACCCCGTCCAACCAATGGCGCCGCGTCTCCGGAGCGCCCCGCACCAGCTCCAGATCCAGGCTGGAGAACACCACGGCATTCACCTGTCCCAAAAAGTCCGCCTGGCGGCGCAGCACCTGCCCGTCCACCTTCAGGGATCGCCTGCCGCTGCTGCGCAGCTCCATCACCAGCTCATGGGCCACACCCAGCCGTTCCACCGTGGCGGCAATCCGCGCCTGCTGTTCTTCTTGATGCACCAGCTCCCGATCCCGAGCGGCCCGCCGCGAGCGCAAGGTGGCCAACAGCTCCACCGCTTCCAGCAGGTTGGTCTTACCCTGGGCGTTCTCCCCCACCAGGATGGTTTTGGGCGCGTCGAAGGGGATCCCTTGCTCCCGGTAGTTGCGAAAGTGGCGCAGGTGCAGGAAACGCAGGTACACCAAGGGAGATGTAAAGACGCGATCAGTCAGTATTCGAGAAGAACAGCCCCCGCTCTGGGGGCTTTCACTTTAACCCAACTGCAGCAGGGGCAAGAGAAGGTAGAGGGGTTAACCCCGAAGACTCAGCCAGCAGGGATCCCCTCTATCCCCAGTTCCGGGTAGGCCAGATCAGCGCCTGGTCAGGGTAGTCATCCCCCCGAGGCGCTCAGCCGCCAACAGGTGTAGGGCAGCGCGGGCGGAGTAGCGGGCAGCTTTGCTACGGCTGTAGTCGGCGAAGGTATAGCTGCTGGGATCCGTACTTACGTCGCCCAACAGGTTCTGCACTTGATTCTGCAGGTCAGAGACGCTGCCGGAGTTGATGTTGGCGAAGGCCATCTCCGCTTGCAGCCGGCTGAGGTACTCCTGAGCCCGGAAAGGGGCCTCGAAGAAGGAACGGCCAGGGCGGCCCATGAAACCCAGCTCCGCTTCGTAGAGAACTTTGGCTGCTTTGGCTAAGTTTTCCGCTGCTTTGGCCTGCTCGCGGGCGGCGAAGAAGTTCCCCGCCTCAAGTGAGGCTTGGGCGTTGGTGAAACTCTCCTGGCCGTGTTCCAAAAGGCGGGCAGCCTCTGGGGAAGACCCCCGCTGAGAGAGGAAGCTGGCTTCGGCCAGGTGTCGCTGCGCCTTAGCCAGATCGCGGCTGGCTCGCTCAAGATCCCGCGGGCGCTGCCAAGTTGGCTGTACCTGAAGGGGAGCTGTGGCTTCAGGAGCAGAGCGTCTGCCCCGCTGGGCTTGCGCCGGGGATCCCAGCACCAGGGGGGTGAGCAGAACCAAAATCGGCAGAGAACAACCCAGAGCGCGAGCAAAAGAGGAACGAATCGTCATTGGTCATAGACTCCAATCGACAGGACAAGCCGGTTTGGGTTATCGCGGCTCATCTTGAGAATGGCGGAGAAAAATGACGTGAAGATGACAAGGGCAGCTCTACCGTAAATATCGATCCCTCTCCCACTTGGCTGGCCACTCGCAGGGATCCCCGATGGGCGGTGACGATCTGCTGGGCCAAGGCCAGGCCCAGACCGAACCCACCCGTATGGCGAGCACGGGTTTCATCCACCCGGTAAAACCGCTCAAACAGATGGGGCAGATGCTCGGGGGGAATGCCAATGCCTGTATCCTTGACGTGGAGGTAAGCGCGCTGGCGCTGGCTTTCCAGGCTCACCTGCACTGTGCCGCCTGCAGGGGTGTACTGCAGGGCATTGCGCAGTAGGTTCTCGATGGCCTGCCGCAGCAGGGCAGCGTTCCCCCGCACAAGCCAACCCCCAGAAAGATCCGTCTCAGGCAGGTGGCATTGCCAGTGAAGGCCAAGGGCCTCAGCTTGGGGGCGGTATTGCTCGCTCAGCTCCTGCAACAGCGCTCGCAAATTCAGAAGCGGCAGATCCTCCAGGGGCAGGGATCCCTGCTGGCGGGCCAACTGCAGCAAGGTATCGATCAGCACGCTGAGGCGGCGGGCACCGCTCACCACCTTTTCCAGGCGAGGTTGAGCTTGTTCCGGGGCCAGCAGAGCCATTTGAGCATTGCTCATCAGGGCGGCCAGGGGGGCGCGCAACTCGTGGGAAGCATCGGCAGTGAAGCGTTGCAACTGCTCGTAGGAGCGACGAATCGGCTGCATCGCCAGCCCCCCCAAGATCCAGCCGGCCCCGCCGATCAACGCCAGCGTCAGCGGGATCCCGATCCCCAACCCCCAGCGCAAGCGACCCAGGGTAAGTTGCAGCGGTTCCAGGGGCACCGCCAGTTGCAAGTAGCCCAGTAGCTTTTCCTCCTGCTGCACCGGCAGCGTGAGCTGGCGCAACAGTAAGCCGCTCTCTCCTTCCACCGTTTGGAAACCCAGTTGGAGATGGTGAGGCGGGCCATCCAAGTCAAACAGCTCCAGAGGAGGCCGGGATCCCGTGTACTGGCGCAGGGATCCCAAGCTTTCCCTTCCGGTGCCGGGAGCAGGATCGAACCAGCGCACATAGGCCAAGTGATGGTCGAGGGGTTGGGTTTTCCCCCCCAAAAAGGGCACCTCGTTCAACACCAACCGCCACTGCCCCTGGCGCAGCTCGTACTTAATGGCTGCCGCCATGATCCCGGCCTGAACCTGCAGCTCCTCGTCAAAAGCCTGCAACTGGTTCTCCACTTCCAAGCGGTAGAAGACGGCGGCAAACACCAGCAGGATCCCCCCCATGACCCCGGCAAAGCTGCGGGCCAAGCGACGGCGGCTGTGGTGAAACACCAGGGATCCCGTCCCTCTTGTCGCAGCCTTCTGCCCCAGGTGCGGCTGAAGGGGGTGTGCCAGGGAAACCCAGTTCCAGCCCAGCCATGGGAGAGAATGCTTGTGTTCAGCTCTTTTCACCTCCATCGCCACCCCCTAGAAACTGCTTTCATGGGTTCTCTTCTGGAGAGGCTATGCGCAGCCGGTACCCCTGGCCATACACCGATTCCAGCCAATCTTGGGCCTCCACCTCTTTTAACCGTAGCCGCAACCGCCGCACCAACGCAGCCACGGCATTGCTCTCCGGCTCACAGCCCCATTCCCACACCGCCTGCTCGATCTGGCCCCGACTGAGCACCTGGTTGGGATGGCGCATCAGGTATTCCATCAATTGAAACTCCTTGCCCGAAAGCTGTACCTGCCTCCCCTGCCGCTCTAGGGTCAGGCTGGCCAAGTGCAAGTGCAGGGATCCCAGGCTGAGGCTGTCTCCTTGCCATTGGGGGGAACGGCGTCCCAAAGCCCGCACCCGTGCCAGCAGCTCCACCAGATCCACCGGCTTGACCAAATAGTCGTCCGCCCCCGCATCCAACCCCTGCACCACATCCGATGTTGCGTCTTTGGCAGTTAACATCAGCACCGGCGCACATCCCCCCGATTGGCGGTATTGCCGACAGAGCTGGATCCCGCTTGGCCCCGGCAGCATCCAATCCAAAATCAGGAGATCATAGGCTTTCTCCTCCATCAGCCAGGCAGCCATCTCCCCTTCCTTGGCACAGTCAACCACGTGGCCGCACTTGGACAGGGCAGCCTGTAAAGGCTCCAACTGTTCCGGGTCGTCCTCCACCAGCAAAATTCGCATCGTCCTGTGCGCCGTTGACCAAGACGGCCAGTTCCCACTGCCCAGGCTAGGATGGATCACGGAAATAGCCCTCTGCAAGGGAGAGAACAACGGTGGGGTGGCCCAAAATCCATCGGTGGCAAGATCTAGGGTTTGATTTTTGGCTGGTGCTGCCCTTGGCAGGGCTTCTTTTTGTGGCGGGGGGAGAGTGGGTGACGGGCCAAGCGCTGAGCCGTCCTCGCCGGCTAGAGCAACCTTTGGCGATTCGCAGCCAGCAACAAGCCACCTTGGCTCTGGATATTCTTTCCATTCAGGCGGAGATCCGCCGCTCCCGTGGCTACACCAAGGTGGAGGTGACTACCACCAATCCCCACCTGCGCAAGCTGGAATTTGAATTTCCACAACTGGATCCAGACCAGGTGTCGGCTCAGATTGCCCAAGAGCTTGGCCTTGCTCCCGAGCAAGTGCAGCGCCTGACCCGCTATAGCTTGGACTAGAGAGACACTCCAAGTCCGTTCAAAAAATGCGGGCTAACTGCTCGCAGGCAACTCTAATTTTCTCCAAGCTACCGGGATTGACCAAGCCGTAGTAGTCAAATCCATAAACTTTCCCAGTTTGGACGGCTTGCAACCGATTCCAAAAGGGGCGGGAACGGAAAAACGCCAAGGGATCCGCCGCCTCCGGGTTGACCACCAGCAGAACTTCTGGGTTGGCTTCCAGGATGCGCTCTGCCGAAAGGGTGACGTAGCCCCGAAAAGGCCCTTGGCTTTGCAAGGTAGCGGTGAGATTGTCCGCGCCAAAGCGTTCCAGCAGATCCCCGGCCCAGCTTTGCCGGTTGGGAGAAAGAATCGGCTGGGTGCCCACCAAGAGCAAGGTTTTGGGTCGAACGCGGGGCAGTTCCTGGGGCAAAAGGGATCCATACTGCCGCAGCAAGGGATCGGGATCCGCCCCCAAAGCAGCAGCCAGGGTGGCAATCGTCTCTTCCAAAGCAGCCCAACTGTCCACGCGGGTGAGGTAGGTGGGGATCCCCAGCTCCTGCAGCCGTTCTGCCAGAGCCTCGTGAAAGCCACTGGCCCCCACCACCCAGTCCGGTTGTAGGGCCACAAGCTGCTCCAGGTTGGGTTGGTTGCCCAGCCCCAGGCGGGTCAAGCCTTGGAAGCGGGGATCCTCCTCCAACAAACGACCGGCAGGGATCCCCACCAACCTATCGGGGGCCAAGCGATAGAGGATATCGGCAGTCAAGGTGGTGAGGCTGGCTACCCGACGAAAAGGACTCTGTCTCGCTGACAGGAGTGGCTCCTGAGGGATCCGACCTTGGGCTTGGGCCAAACGCCCCATTCCCCAGGCCCCCACGCTGGCCAGACCAAAGGCGAACAGTTGACGGCGAGAAAGACGAGACAGCATAGACAATCTGATACATTTACGCTGAACACTGCTGAACATCACTGTTCAACTATGCAGCGATAGCATTCTGTTTGTTTCCAAACAGAATGGCGGTATCCCGCAAAGCTTTGAGTAGAATACCCAAAGCGCAGTTTCCGTGTCGTCTTACTACCAATTTTCTGCTTTGCTTTGGCTACCATGTTGGCAGACTCGAAAGTAAACAGAAAGATCAACTGGTAGTAATCCGTACTGAACATATTATACATTATTTTCAGTATAGTTGAGCTTATTATTGACTAGAGTCATGCTCCAAAACAATTCCCAAACAGCAATCAATTGAGGGTGAACTGGATGGGCACCACCACCCAAGACTCGATGGGGGCGTTGTTTCTCAAGGCCGGGCTGAATTCCCACCGCTGCACCGCCTCCTGCGCTGCCCTATCCAGGGCGGGAAACCCACTGGAAGAGGCGATCTCCACCTGCTGCACCTGCCCCTGGGCATTGACCTTGGCCCGCAGCAGCACCTGCCCCTGTTGGCCGAGACGGCGAGCTTGAGGAGGGTAGGGGGGCGGAGGATTGCGACCGGGGATCGGGCGGGCCAGGATGTCCGGCTGGGGGTTGGCAGCCACTGTCGGTGGGGAGGAACTGGGGGTGGCAGGTGTTGGGGCAGAGGAATGGGGTTGGGCTGCACCTATACCGCCAGGTGTCCCAGTTTCAGGATCCCTTGGCCCCAATCTGCTCTCGCTGCCGGGGGAAGGCGGAGCGGCGGCAGTCTTTACGCTGGAACGGATCCCTTGGATCAAGGGGGTAAAGCGGGGCAGAGGGGTGCTTGAGGTAACCGGGGCGGAGGTGAGTGGAGTCGCTGTAGAGGTGGGGGTAACCGCCGGAGTTGGGGTGGGCTGTTGTGGCGGAGGAGTGGGTTGCGGGGTAGCTGTCGGTAATGGGGTCAGTGGAGGAGTAGGGGTGGGTTCTGGCTTTGCCGTGGGAATGGGTGTAGGGGTCGGTGGAGGCGTAGGGGTCGGAGTTTGCAGGGCCAGCAAAGATTCAGCCTCCGGGATGGCTGGCATCTCGATCTCTTGGGGCACAGGCTCCGGTGGGGATAGATCGTCTGCAGGGGGCGATTCCGGGGCCGGGCCGGGCGGCTCTGCTGTTGGCTCTGGTGGGAGAGATTCTATGGATTCTGAATCCGGTTCGAGCAACTGTGGCTCGGGATCCTCCAGCAAAAGCGTGACTGGGATCCGGAGTTCTGCGTCTGATAAAGGCCGGGATCCCCACCAAGCCAGCCCCAGCAGCGCCATCAGGTGCAAGAGGAGGGAAATCAACCCCTCCCGGCGCAGCGGTCGGGGATCCCTGGCTCGCAGGTGGAGGACGGTCCCCGGCGGATCTTCCCCCTCCTGGCAAGCTGTCCAGAGGGCAGCCCAGCTATAGCCGGCCACCCAAGCCTCTTGCAGCAGCTCCTCGGCACACTCCAGCCAGCCGCTCTCTCTTGCGCCAGCCCAAAGCCACAACGCCAACCAAGCCAGCCCCGCCTCCCAGGCCATGCCCGCCTGCTGCCAATACCACCCCTGCAGTCGCCACAAAAGCTGGGGACAGGACTTCCGAAGAAGAGAGAGGGATCCCTTGGGGGTGCGGGCAGGTGGCTCGGCAAGCATCGGTTAGAGCAGGATCCAGAGTAAACACGGCCTCAGGTCTTGGCCCCTAAAACCGGGTGGAAAAACTGAGCGCAGCATGCCGTCCCGGCTGGGCCCGCCGTTCCACTTCAGGGCCGACAAAGAGAGAGCGGGTTTCGGAGTAGAGAAAATACTTTTCATCAAAGAGATTGAACACCCCGAAATTCAATTGCCAGTTGTCGTCCAGGTTGTAGTAGCCCAGCAGATCCACCACGGTGTAGCCCTTGGGCACAAACGGAATTTGAGGTGGAGCGTTGGGGTTCGGTTGCACTACCTCCCGTTGCGGGTCGCGGGGATCCGCCACCAGCGTGGCCACCAACCTGGCTCCCCAGATCTGGCTGGGATCGTCGTAGTGCAGTCCCAGTACTGCCGTCAGTGGCTCAATGGAAAGGAGGGGTTTGTTTTCGGTGAGGTTGTCCCCCACCGCCCAGGCAAAGCTGCCATTGAGGCTCCAGCCGGTCAAATCGGGGCTGAAGAAGTACTGCCCGGTGGCTTCTACACCATAGATGCGGGCCCGACTGACGTTCTGGCTCTGAAAGAGAGTCACCGGTGGAGGTGGCGGGCTCCCTGGCGGGCCGGGGGGTGAAGGCTCGGATCCCACCTCCCGGAAAGCCTCGATAAAGTCGTTGTAGGTGTTGTAGTAGGCGGCCAAGCTAAAGCTGGCCTGGGGGTAGATCCCCCGCAACCCCACTTCAAAGCCTTGGCTGGTTTCCGGTCGCAAGTTGGGATTGGAAAGGGTGCGGTAGCGGAAGAAGGGGCTGACCAGGTTGGTGAAGCCGCTGTTGATTTCGTTGTACTGAGGGGCCCGAAAACCGGTGTTGTACTGGGCCGTAAAGGTGAGGTTGGGATTAATCCTCCACACCAGGCCCACCTTGGGAGAAATGGCATCGGCAAACAGGCTGGCGGCTTCTGCCCCACTTTTCAAGAAGGCTTCGTCAGGGCTGGGGGTGAGGCGGTAGGTGTCGTAGCGGATGCCGGGGATGAGGGTAAAGTTGCCGCCCCCAAAGTCGATCTCATCTTGCAAATACAGCCCAAAGCGCACGGTATCGGAGTCGGGAAAATCTTTGGTGGGAAAAGTGTCCGGGGGGATGTTTTGGGTGACTGCCCCGGTCAGCAGGTTGGTTTGGAAGCGGTTGCGGGGACGTTCGTTGCGGGTGGTGGAGATCTCCATTCCATACACCAAGCGGTGGGAGAGATCCCCGGTTTGGAAGCGGCTCTGGGCCTGTACGCTGGCTCCCAGAATGTTGCTGACCAGCTCGTTGAAGGTATCCCGACGCACAGGCACGGGCCGACCTTGTACCGTGAGGGTGCGTTCTTCCACGCTGGGCTCCTGGGTGCGGGCCGGCTGGTAGTAGATCTGGACGGTGGCCAGCTCAAAAGCGGGGGTATCGGGGTTGGCGTAGCGATATTCCAAACTGAGGCGGCTGCGCTCGGTCTCAATGGTCTCCCTGAAAAAGCGGATGCCGGGATCCAGGTTGCGGGGCGAAAAGGTGGTGGTGGTGCGGTTGTGGAAGTATTCCGCCGTCAGGGTGAGGCTGTCAAAGGGACTGAAGCGATAGACCAGCTTGGCCAGAACATTGTCTCCCTCCACCGTCTGCCGATCCTTGAAACTGGGATCCGCCTGGATATCCGGCTCTCTGGCGTCGCGGCGAGTGTAGATGAGCAGGGCCTCTAAGTTATCCTGCCGACCCGCCAAGCTGAGGGTGTTGACGTACCCTTGGTTTTTGCTGTCGTACTGGCTGGACAGGCCCACATGGCTGTCCCGTTCCCCCAGCAGATCGGCTGGATCCAGGGTGGTATAGGTCACCACACCCCCCAGCGCGTCGCTGCCGTAGAGGGTGGAGGCGGGGCCGCGGATAATTTCTACAGTTTTCAGGGTCTCCAGCTCAAAGGTATCCCGGCCAATGGTGAAGGGGCCGAAGGAAAATCGCTCCGGCTGGCGGATCCCATCCACCTGGATCAACACCCGGTTGGCGTCGAGGCCGCGGATGTTGAAGTCCTGCAGGCCGTAGCGAACGCTGCGCCGCACGCTCACCCCCGGCTCGTAGCGCACCAGATCCTGAATGTTTTGAAGCAGCTCCCGCCGCAACCGCTCCCGGTCGATGACGGTAATGCTGGCGGGCGAGTCGGCCAAGGTGCGCTCGGTGCGAGTACCGGTTACGGTGACCTGTTGCAGGTTAAAGATCGGCGTGCCTTCCTGCTGGAGAGCCCGAAGCTCGGCCTGTAGCCGCTCCACCTCTGCCTGATCCCCCCGCTGGCGGGCAGCTTCGATTTGCGCCTTCAGCTCCCTAATCTGCTCTGGCAGGGTGGTCGGTGCAGGGGTGGCCTGGGCCAACAGCGGCGGAGTTGTCGAATCAGGGATCCGGGCATTGGGCTGAGCCTGGGACAGGGATCCCCAGCCCACTCCCAAACTCAACCCCAAACTCACCACCCGCCACCAACGACCGTTCACGCGCATAACCTCTCATGCTCCTCGAAATCCACAACAGGGAAAATTCACTGCAAAACCGGACAAACCCTCCCTCAGCACCCTGACACCGGCAGGGAGAGGAGCCTTGCTGCCGCTGGAGCTGTGCTGCGCAGGGGGCAAAGCTGTGGCCCTACCGGAGTCGAGATCCACTCCACCTCCAGGCCAAACACCTGTCGCACCCGGCTGGGGGTCAACACCGCCAAGGGAGACCCCAGGGCCTGCATCTGGCCGGATCCCAGCAAGGCAATCTGCTCGCTGTAGCGAATGGCCAAGTTCAGGTCGTGCAGCACCGTAACTACCGTCAGCCCCTGCTCCTGCTTCAGCCGTTGCAACAGCTCCAGCAGCTCCAGTTGGTAGCGCAGATCCAAAAAGGTGGTGGGCTCATCCAACAGCAGCACCTGCGGCTCCTGCGCCAAAGCCAGCGCCAGAAAAGCCCGTTGCCGCTCTCCCCCCGAGAGGGTTTCCACCCGCCGCAGCGCCAGGGATCCCAGTCCTGCTTGCTCCAGAGCCCACTCCACCCGCTGCCGATCCGCCGGCGTCAACTGCCACGCCCACCAGGGCTGGTGGGGAGAACGCCCCAGACTCACCAATTGCCGCACCGTCAGCCCTGCCGGGATCCGCTGCTGCTGCGGCAAAAGAGCCAACTGCCGGGCCACCTGCTTTGGAGTGAGTTGAGCGTGCAGATCCCGACCGCCCAAGTACACGCGCCCAGCTTGGGGAATCAGAACCCGACTCAACAGCCGCAGCACCGTCGATTTGCCCGAACCATTGGGGCCGACAATGCTCAGCCATTCCCCCTGTTGCACGCTGAAGCTCACCTGTCGCACCACCGTCCGGGATCCGTAGCCCCCGCTCAAATCCTCGACCTGCAGGATGGGCTCTCTCATCGCCCTGCCCCCTGCTGCCACAGCAGCCAGCCGAAAAAGGGAGCCCCCATCACAGCGGTGACAATCCCCACCGGCAGCTCTATCGGGCCCAAACGGCTCAGGATATCGGCGCCGCTCAGCAGGGTCGCCCCCGCCAAGGCAGAAAGGGGCAACAGCCAGCGGTAATCGGATCCCACCCCCTGCCGCACCATGTGGGGCACCACCAAACCGACAAAGCCGATCAACCCCCCCACACTGACGGCGGTTGCCGCCAGCCAAGCCGCCACCAGACCAATCACCACCCGCGTCCGCGCCAGAGGGATCCCCAAGCTCACCGCCATCTCTTCCCCCAAGCTCAGCAGGTTTAAAGCCCGCGCCTGCCCCCATCCCAATCCCAAGCCGACCAGGATATACGCCCCGGCCACCTGCACCTCTGGCCAGCCCCGCCCGCTCAAGCTGCCGATCAACCAGGTGAGAGCCACCTGCACCCGGTCATCTGCCATCAACAACAAGGTGGAGCTAATGGCCCCAAACAGGGCGCTGACGGCCACCCCCGCCAAGATCAGCCGCTCCACCGCCAGTCCCGAGGGAGTACGCGCCAACCCGTACACCAACACGGTAGTCAGCACCCCGCCCACCCAAGCGGCCAGGGGCACCCAAGCCGTCCACTCTCCCAAGGTGAGCAACCCCACCGCCGCCAGGCCCGCCCCCGCCGAAATGCCCAGCAGGTAGGGATCCGCCAGCCCATTGCCCAGCATCCCCTGCAACAGGGCCCCTGCCATCCCCAGAGCCGCCCCCAGCAACTGGGCCAAGAGCGCCCGCGGCAGCCGCAACTGCCAAACAATCGTCTGCCGAATGGGATCCCCCTGCCCCCACAGGGCTTGCCAGAGTTCTGGGAAAGTCATGGGAACGGATCCCAAAGCAATCGAGACCAAAAGTACTAGGAAAATGAAACTCAATAGCAAACAGGTCAAACCGATTGGCGAGAGCAGCCGCTTTCTTTGCCCCCAGCCTCTGCCCCCCTCAACCTCTGTATACGGACACTCGCGATCGACCAGCACCGGGAAAACCTCTCGAGCTTTGCCCAGGAAGAGAGCCTTCTGAGGCCAAGAAACCCCCTCCGCCCGCAAGGGCGGGATGGAAAACTCAGCCAAGTTGGCCAGGCCTCCCTCCCGAGCTTTATTGAAAGTCAAACTCAACAAAACGTAGTCGCTAGAATAGCAAGGCTTCTTGGATGTTGCAAGTCAGGGGGGATCCAACTACCCTGAGCGAGGTCATGGCAACCAACCGCGAAATGGGAATCAGGGGAGAAGGGCTGGGGAAACGTCTCAAACTTCATCTAGACCTGGATCTAGAATGGCCCAAGCTGGTCGGCCCGAGTTGGCTAGACTCCGAACCTTCAGCCCATTGCTTGCCCACGTTTTGATGCCATGAGTTCTTCCGCCGAGCCTACTTGGGATGCCTTAGAGGTAGATCCCGCCCTGCTCACCCCCATGATGCAGCACTATGTGGAGCTGAAGCGGCAGTATCCCCACGCCATCTTGCTCTACCGCCTGGGGGATTTCTACGAGATGTTCTTCCAGGACGCCCAGCGGGTGTCGCGGGAGCTGGAGCTGGTGCTCACCGGGCGGGAAGCAGGGGCCATAGGGCGGGTGCCCATGTGCGGGATCCCTTACCATGCTTTCGACCGCTACGCTGCCCAGTTGGTGGCCAAAGGCTATGCCCTGGCCGTCTGCGACCAGATGGAGCCGGCAGATCAGGCCAAGGGCTTGGTGCGGCGGGAAGTGACGCGGGTGATCACCCCTGGCACCGTCCTCGAAGAGGAGCTGCTGCAGGCGCGGCAAAACAACTACCTGGCAGCCGTCGTGCGGCTCAAAGGATCGAAGCAGGCTCCCTGCCGCTGGGGCCTAGCCTATGCGGATATCTCCACCGGCGAGTTCTGGGTGTGTCAGAGCGAGGGGCAAGAGCAACTGGAGCAGGAACTGGCCCGGCTGCAGCCGGCAGAGGTTTTGCTGCCCACCGAGGAGGGGCTGGGACTAGGCCTCATCCGTCCAGGGGATCCCCAGAAGCCCCTGGGTCTCCCCAACCAATACGCCTATACCCTGCGCCCAGCCGAACCTTTTGAACTGGCGGTGGCGCGGGAGAACCTCATGCAGACCTACGGCCTGCGCTCTCTGGAAGGATTGGGCTGTGAGGGATTGCCTCTGGCGGTGCGAGCAGCGGGAGGGCTTTTGCACTACTTAGAAGAAACCCATTCGCCTCAGCGGTGCGTAGCACCAAAGACCCTGCTGCAGCCTTCTCCCCAGGGAGGCCACCCGCTCCTGCCTCCCCCGCGCACCTATCAGTTGACGGATTACCTCATCTTGGATGCCCAAACCCGGCGTAACTTGGAGCTCACCCAGACCATCCGAGAGGGGGCTTTTGTGGGATCCCTGCTCTGGGTGCTGGATCACAGCCGTACAGCCATGGGGGGGCGCACTTTGCGGCGCTGGCTAATGCAGCCTTTGCGGGATTCGGAGCAAATCCGCCTTCGCCAAGACACCATCCAAGAGCTTTTGGAAAACCCTTCTCTGCGGGCCCGCCTGGGATCCCTTCTGGACTCTCTGTACGACCTGGAGCGGCTGGCCAACCGCGTCGGATCGGGCACCGCCAACCCGCGCGAGATGGTGGCCTTGGGATCCTCCTTGGGCAAACTGCCCCAGTTGGCCGAGCTGGTGGGGGAAGCCAAGACTCCCCTCTTGCAAAGCCTGCAACAGGTGGATCCCGCCCTGGTTGAGCTGGGCCAACGCATCGAGCACACCCTCCTGCCCTCCCCTCCCCCTGTGCTCACCGAAGGGGGGCTAATCCGGCCCGGCGTCGATCCGGAGCTGGACAGGCTGCGGCAGCAGGTGGAGCAAGACCGCCAGTGGATTGCCCAGTTGGAGAAAACCGAGCGCGAGCGCACTGGGATCCCCACCCTCAAAGTTGGCTTCAACAAGGCTTTCGGCTACTACATCAGCATCAGCCGCGCCAAGGCCCACCAAGTCCCCAAAGAGTACATCCGCAAGCAAACCCTGACCAACGAAGAGCGGTTCATTACCCCCGAGCTCAAAGAAAAAGAGGCCCGCATCCTCACAGCCCAAACCGACATCAACCAGCGGGAATACGAGCTGTTTGTGCAGTTGCGCCAAGAGGCAGGATCCCGGGCCGAAGCCATCCGCCAAGTGGCCCAGACCCTGGCTGCCGTCGATGCTCTGTTTGGCCTGGCGGAAGTGGCAGTGCAGCAGGGATACACCCGTCCCCTCCTCACAACAGACCGCCGGCTCATGATCGAGGAGGGTCGCCACCCGGTGGTGGAAAAATCCCTGCCCCAGGGCCTCTTCGTGCCCAATTCGGTGCAACTGGGATCCCCCCACGGCCCCGATTTGATCGTCCTCACCGGGCCCAACATGTCCGGCAAGTCCACTTACCTGCGGCAAATTGGGCTCATCCAAATCCTGGCCCAGATGGGCAGCTTTGTCCCCGCGCGGCGGGCAGAGTTGGGCCTCTGCGACCGCGTATTTACCCGCATTGGCGCTGTGGACGATCTGGCTACCGGCCAGTCCACCTTCATGGTGGAAATGAACGAGACCGCCAACATCCTCAACCACGCCGGCGAGCGATCCCTGGTGCTGCTGGACGAGATTGGCCGAGGCACCGCTACCTTCGATGGCCTTTCCATTGCCTGGGCGGTGGCGGAATACCTGGCCACTCAGGTGCGCGCCCGTACGGTCTTTGCCACCCACTACCACGAGCTCAACCAACTGGAGACCTTGCTGCCCAACGTGGCCAACTTTCAGGTGGTGGTCAAGGAATTGCAAGATCGCATCATCTTCTTGCACCAGGTACAGCCTGGGGGGGCAGATCGCTCCTATGGCATCGAGGTGGGACGCATGGCCGGCCTGCCCCAGCCGGTAATCCAGCGGGCCAAACAGGTGCTGGCCCTAGTGGAAAAACACAGCCGCATTGGCCTGGGCTTGAGAAACCAAGGGAAAAGCCAACCTGCCCAGAAGAACTGCAAAAAAGAGCCCGCTCCCAATCGCAGCCCCGATTCCGCCGTTGGGGATCAACTGTCTTTGATCCCAGCACCTCTCTCTCCCGATTGGCCTTAGACTCCCCTACCCCTAATCCAGATCCCGTTCTTGCAACCCCAGGGCTGCAGCCAGCCCATCCAGCTCATCCCGATGCCCCTCCACCCACAGATGGGATCCAGGGGCCGTTCGCGTTGGTGCTGTGGGGGAACCGTGCTGTCCACAGAAGGGGAGCGGGACGGAGTCCTCGTCGGCTTCCTGCAGTTTCAGGCGGATTTGTTCCGGGCGTTGGTTGCGCTGCCGGTAGTACCAACCCGCCCAAGGAGAAGCCAGCACCACCATCCAGGGCCAAGCTCCCCACCCCGGCTCAAGGGTCTGCAGCACCAAGGCCAAACAGGCCAGTCCCGTCCCCGCCAGCCCCGTCAAAAAAAGGGCCAGCCCCACGCTAGCCTGACCCTGCCCTGCAAAGGTGGCGATCCCCTCGGCATCGGCGGACTGGAGACGATAGCCACGCCTTTCCAAGTGCTCCCGTAGAGCGGATCCCATTTCCTCCAGGCTGCGACTGCTAAAGTAGAGGCGACTCTCCACGCGATCCTTGCCCGCAGCTCGCAGAAAAAAGAATAGACCGATGGCCAATAGAGTCGTCAACGCCAAGGTTGAAACCTTTTCCCCCGTCAGCGGCGCTATGGCCAACCCAAGTGCCTGAGCAGAGCCCAGTCCGCCCAGAGGAAGGGGGTTGACCTGTTCGGGGAGTCTGGCTCCCCCACAGCTGGGTGGGATAGGTGAATGGGAACAGTTCATCGAATAGAATCGAATAGATTGGAATAGGCAAAGCAATTTACACGCTACCTTTGAAGTTTAGACCCTCTAGGATGGATGGGTTACTTCCCCCAAGGACGAGCTGCTGGGTTCACCCTGAGGGCAATACGCTTTTTCGCAGTGGCGGTGACGGTTGAACTGGGGGGATCCTACGCTGGCTCTCATGTCTCTGGGCTGAGAAATGCAACTATAATTATAATTAAGTTATGATAAGGGGCTCACGCTCTCCGTGTGACCCCTCCGCTGCTACTTCAGCCTTTCCCTATGGGGCATGGGCAGGAGGTCCGGTTGAGGAAGAGGTCAATGTATGATTTCCTCTGACTGCTGTAAGGCGTTGAGCAGGCGCGAAGTTACCGTTGGGGAACACTTAAGCTTAACTTGCTCCACATCACTGACCATTCCTCTCTCAGCCCACTGAACTGCTACCTCTGTCGCTACATCAGCAACACCCTACATGTCTAACTACGAACCTGAACTCAACGACATTTTGTTGGATAGCTCCGCCGATCTCCTCGAGGCCGCCGAAGAAGCAGAGGTGGATCTGGCCGATGGCGAGCTACTGGAAGAGGAGCCGACCCGCCGCTCCACCGATCTGGTGCGCCTCTATTTACAGGAGATTGGTCGTGTTCCTCTTTTGGGGCGCGATGAAGAGGTGGCCCTGGCCCAAAAAGTCCAAGACTACATGAAGCTCTTGGATTTGCGTCTGCGTTTGCAGAAAGAGTTGGGACGGGATCCCACTCTTGCGGAATGGGTGGCCAAGGCCAACCAGTACCCCGAGTGGGCGCAACTGACCCCTGAAAAGCTGCAGCAGGTTCAGCGAATTGGCAAGCGTGCCAAAGAACACATGATCAAGGCCAACCTGCGCCTGGTGGTGTCGGTGGCGAAAAAGTACCAAAACCGCGGCTTGGAGCTGCTAGATCTGATCCAAGAGGGTACGCTGGGCCTGGAGCGAGCGGTGGAAAAGTTCGACCCGAAAAAGGGATACCGCTTCAGCACCTACGCCTACTGGTGGATCCGGCAGGGCATTACCCGTGCCATTGCCACCCAAAGCCGCACCATCCGCCTGCCCGTTCACATCACCGAGAAGCTGAACAAGATCAAAAAAGCGCAGCGCAAGCTCTCCCAGGAAAAGGGCCGCACCCCCACCATCGAAGACATCGCCTCCGAGTTGGAGATGACGCCGCCTCAAGTACGCGAGCTGTTGGTACGGGTGCCCCGCTCGGTTTCTCTGGAAACCAAGGTGGGCAAAGACAAGGACACCGAACTGGGGGATTTGCTGGAAACTGACGACATTTCTCCAGAAGAGACCATGATGCGGGAAGCCCTGCATCGCGATCTACAGCAGTTGCTCTCGGATCTGACCAGCCGCGAGCGGGATGTGATCCGCATGCGTTTCGGCTTGGGGGATGGGCGCACCTATTCGCTGGCGGAAATCGGTCGCGCCTTGGATCTGTCGCGAGAGCGGGTGCGGCAAATTGAGGCCAAAGCCCTGCAGAAGCTGCGTCAGCCGAAGCGACGCAACCGCGTGCGAGATTACCTGGAAGCTATCAGCTAGTTCCGGCTTGCCCACTGGCTCCCCCAGCGTCCTACCCGTTTCCGCAGTCGGGCTGCTGCCCACTCCACTTCTGGGATCCGCAGGTAGAGAGCTCCGGCGGCGAACAAGCTTAGACCTAAACCCGCGGCCAGCCCGGCCCAAATGATGGCGGTGAGCAGGGGAGACCCCACAATCTCGTAGGAGCGCAGTTGGGTCCACAGCCAATGGCTCAGTCCCCCGGCCAGGACGGTGCTCCCCAGCAATGGCAGTAGGGCTTGTCCCATCTCCCGCCAAGGGATCCCTGGCAGGCGCTGGTGGAGGCGGATCCCCAGTCCGATCACGGCTATCAGGTTGACGCCGGCGGTGGCCAGGGCAATGCCCGGCGCTCCAAAAGCCTGCAAAAATAGAAAGTCCAGTAGGGCATTCAGGCCAATGGCCATGCTGCTGATGCGCAGAGGCGTAGCCCCATCCTCCAGGGCATAGAAGATCCGCACCAGCACATCCCGCAGCAGGTAACCGGTCATCCCCAGACCATAGGCCATGAGCAGGGCTGCCACCTCTTGTGTCACCTCCGGCGTAAAGCGCCCCCGCTGGTAGGCCACTTGGACAATGGGCTCGGCCAAAGCCACCAACAGCATCGACAGGGGCAGGGTCACAATTGCCGTAAGCATCAGCCCTTGGCGGATACGCTGGCGCAGCTCCGGCCAACGGGATCCATCCCCTGCCAACTGGGCATAGAGAGGCATCAAGGGCACCAGCACCATGTTGGAGAGGATCCCCAGCGGCGTTTGTACCAGAAGCTGGGCATATCCCAAGTTGCCGATGGTGCGATCCCCAGGTACGAAAGAGGCAAAAAACAGATCCACATAAACATTGATGTGGATCATCCCGGAGGAGATCACCGCCGGCAACATCAGCAAGCCCACCGCCCGTACCTGCGGGGATCCCCACTCAAAGCGCAGGCGCGGTCGCCCCAGCCCTAACCGCATCTGGAGCGGAACTTGGGCCAACCATTGGGCAATGGCCCCGATGAGCACGCCCCAGGCCAGCAAAGTTGGGATCCCCGTCCATCCCAGCGTGACCAGGATCCCGATCACCGCCAAGCTGGAGATCAGCGGGCTAAGGGCAGGCAAGGCGTAGTGTTCGGCAGCATTCAGCGCTCCAAAGCCGATGCCAATCCACCCCGAGAGCAAGGCCAAAGGGGCCATGATCCGCAGTTGCGCAGCGGCCAGAGCATGGACTTCGGGGCTGGCTCCCGGCGCATTCAGGCGCACCACCCAGTCCGCTCCCCACCAAAGGCCCAAGCTGACCAGCAGGAGCAGGCAGCCTACCAAGGTGGAAATGGATTCCAGCCAGGCAGCCGCATCCTCCCTGTCCCGATCCCGCTGCTTTTTGAGGACACTGACGATGGCGCTGTGAAAAGGGCCGTTGATCCCTCCCAGCAGAATCAACAGAAAACCGGGCAGGATGTAGGCTACCCCGAAGGCGCTGTACTCCGGCCCCGAGCCATACACTGCTGCAATCAAAGCTTGGCGAACGAAGCCTACGCCCTTGCTGAGCAAGGTCGCCCCGGCTACCAAGCCCGCCACCGACATCAACGAACGGGATGGCCCTGCTGAAGGAGATCCCCCAGGGATCTCTTCCTGAGTGGCAGACTCCTCCATTACCTTGTGTCCTGCACCCCAACCACTGCCTCAACAACAAAGTAAACTACCCGGCTCCGACCGCTAAGCGGTACGGAGCGGGCTTTCAGTAGCCCTGGGCCTGCTCTGCTCTACCAGAGAACAAAACAGGCCCGAACCTCTAGGCTGGTTTACGGCAGCCCCCAAGAGCGCAATCACATTCGCACCATTCAAATCCGCATCTCCTTCCCATCCACAGTGCCCACACTTGAACGACTTGCCACTGCGGTAGGATTGCGCAGGATCGGGATGGATATGCAAACACTTGTGGCAGGTCTGCGACGTGTAGGCGGGCGGCACAAGAATCAGAGAAACCCCTGCAACCCTCGCCTTGTACTCCAGAAACTGACGTAGTTGGTAGAACGCCCAACTGTTGGCCCTGCGCCTTTCGGTTTTGCTGCGCGGCTGTTGATTGACCCTTTCCCGGATCCCTGTCAGGTCTTCCAGGGCGATAGCGCTGTTGGTAGCCTTTGCCCTGGAGACAATAGCTTTGGAGATGCGATGATTGACCCACGCCTGAAAGCGTCTCTCCTTGCCAGACAGCCGTTGCAGCAGTTGACGGCATCTGCGCCGCGAACTGCGGGTGCCCTTACTGGCTTTGCGTTGGAGTACCGCCCTCAACCGGGAGTAGTGGTCTCGGACTCTGTTCAACTGCTGTCCATTCCAATTGTCCCCGTCTGATGTATGGGCAATATCCGTCCTCCCCAAGTCCACCCCCAGCACTCTGCCCGTGCGTTGCGGTGGGGATGGCTCCGCTTCCACACAGATTTGAATGGAGTAGGAGCCGTCTTTACGCTTGACCAGAGTGGCAGATTTGGGATTGGAGCCCGCCAGCCGTTCTCTCTGGTAGCGGCCAATCGCCAGCTCAAAGCGCTCCCGACCCTCCACCGTGGTCAGCGACACCGTCCAGTCTTTCTCGCGGAACGAAAAGATACGAGCGTCGTAGGTAGCGAAGCCCCCTTTGAACGCTTTGACGGGGCGGTTTTTCTGTTGGGCAACTTTACGGGCACCGGCCAGCCGTCTGCAGACCTGCTGAGCCAAGTTACTGGACAAGTCGAACCGGGCGCGGATTTCGCGGTAGCACAGAGACTGGAGCTTAACGGCGTTGGCGACTTTCTCCGGCGTGTTCTGGTTGACCCAGTTCAAGGCTTGGCCAAAAGCCTCCAAAGTCGCGTCCAATTTGGCGGCCTGCGACTGGGACGCCTTGAGCTTGCAGGAGACGGTCAGGACTTGGGTCATAGTTCTATTGTAACCTCGCATTCCTCCCGGCACTGACCCTACGGGTACAGTGCGGGGCTCCTGCGATTTCTAGCTGATCCCGGATCCCTCTTTGAATCCCAGGAGCCGCTTCCCATTATCGGGAATATCGAACCCTTCTGGGCAATTGTCGGGCATTAGCTGGATCCCTTGGGCAGGCAGCGAGCTTGTCAGGCCAACAGTTGCCGTTCCTGTTCCAGTTGCTGCAACAGATGCTCATCCCCCCGGTCGCGTCAGCGGGACGGCGTCCTTTGGGTTTCCTCGACCAAGGTCATGAAGTGCTTCCGAGAGGAGACAGCCGCTGCCGGGCTCCCTTGCACCTCAGGGATCCTTGCTGTTGCCCTTGCTCCAAAACTGAGGGCGGCACCTCGATACGGGAAGGCAAAAGACTGAGGCAGTGCTACAGCCACGGAGCCCAACCCTGGTGCCGAGCGGACAGATTCTGACGGCTTTGAATCGCTGCAGAGGGATGCACAAACTCATGGGCAATGCCTTGATAGGTCAGTTGCAAAGGACTCCGTCCCGCTAATGTGAACAGCAAGGTCCCAGAAGCACCACCGCTCACAGCAGCTCGTCGATCAGCCGGAGCACCTGCTGCAGCTCAGCACCGGGGATCCTTTGATGTTGTTCCAGGTTGATCTCCACCAACTGTTTGAGGGCGAGGAGCTTCAGGTTGACCTCCACCGCCGCCACCGCAATGGCTTGTGCTGCCGGCAAATAGCCACTGGCCCCCAAATC
This sequence comes from Thermostichus sp. MS-CIW-23, assembly GCF_054059455.1. Lineage (NCBI taxonomy): Bacteria > Bacillati > Cyanobacteriota > Cyanophyceae > Thermostichales > Thermostichaceae > Thermostichus > Thermostichus sp. MS-CIW-23. Next base: position 26,364 of record NZ_JBSSCC010000004.1, read on the forward strand.
CAAAAGGGCAGCCCGCCGCAGATGGATGTTGTGGTGATTCAACACCGACAGCAGGCGCTGAGCAAAAGTCGGATCCCCGGTGAGACGATAGCAGGCCCGTGCCGCCGCACATTGCAAACGGATGGAAGTGTGCTCTAGGTAGGGACAGATTGGCTCCAGAGCAGCGGTCACTTGCAGTTGTCCAAGAGCCTCGACAATGGCTTCTAGGGCGGCTTGGGCTTCCGTCTGCAGTCCTTGCTCCACAAAGCGCAGCCCTTCTAGCAAAGCGGATCCCAGCTTTTCCACTTCGTCGGGATCCCTATGGAGGTTGTTGGCAAAGGCAATCTCAACCAGTGCCTGGGCAGCGGCTGCCACCACTTGGCCATCGGAGCAAGACAAAGCCGCCTTCAGGGGAGGGATCCCGGCGAGGGATCCCAGTTTACCCAAAGCACGAGCAGCGTTGCGCCGCAGCGGATATCCCCCTTGAGCGGTGCGATCCGTTTCATCGGCCAGGGCCTCGATCAGGGCCGGGATCCCTTCGACGATGCGCATGCGTCCCAGCCACCAAGCGGCATAGTAGCGTTCCCCCGGATCCCCGTGGCGCAGCTTGGCGATTTGTCCAGCCGGGGTGAGATCCACCGATGGATCGGGATCCAGAGGAACAGCAGTGGTCATGGAATCAACAACGGAGAAGACACCGAGAAGGGATCAAGCGCTGCGGACACTGACGATCTTGGCGCCCGATTTGAGCAACCGCTGCATTGTTGCCGACAGTTGATCGGCAGAGACGAAAATCTGCTGGTTGGATTTGCGCACTCGGCTGGAAGTGGCCAGCGCCGAAGGCGGATTCAGCAGTCGGGTCACTTCCACACAGAACATGCGATCCGACTGGCCCGTTGGCGGCCCCAGGTGTTTGGAAATGGGGCTGGGCGGCAGCAGCCCCCGCACCCCAATGCGGCGAATGGCCGGGGTAAACCCGGTGGCCAAAGGCATCATCAGACGGGGTCTGGGCCCTTGGGAGCGATCGTTGTTGGCGTAGCCCCCGTAGAGAGCGAAAAGATTGGTAAAGTCGCGGGTGGAATGAGCCTTGCGGTATTCAAACCCACGCGGGTAGGGGACGATGTTGTCTCCAAAAGCTTCTAGGTATTCTGGGCTGTCGATGTAGGAATCGATCTCCGCGCTGTGGCCGCCAGATTGGTAGATGTCCAAATGGCGGGCGATGTCTTTGGGGCTGGTGGGAGCGCGTCCCAGCAGATGCTTGAAATTGAGCTCGATGGCCCGGGTTTGCGAGTTGGGGTAGAAAAACCGCTTTTTGTAGGCTTCGGACTTGGCGATCCATCGCACAAACTCCCGCACCGTCAGGCTGCCCTGGCGCAGCAGCGATTCCGCACTGGCTAGCTCCTTCCTATCGGCCCCAAACAAGTGGTCGTTGCCCAGCACCTGACGGTAGATGGCCCGCAGCACCGCATTGAGCTGATCCTGGCTGGCGTTGGGGCGCAACTCCAGTGGGGTGGTCTCCGTAATGCCCCGGATCCCCATCCGGCTTGCCGCTGTAATTGCACTCATGCTAATTCCCCCGATTGAACTGAATGGACACAGATTGAGAACAAGCTTGCGTTTAGGGTCATTTCGATTCAAGCTAGGACATTGCACCCACACCTAAAGTGTTGGTTGCGTCGTCGCGTCGGCGTTGCGGAGCAATAATGCAGGGGGCCAAAAGGCTTTTCAAGGACTCCGTCCCGCTGGCGCGATCAATAGCCCAGGCGTCTCACCCTAGCCTGAAACGACTGTAGAAATCGAAAACTAAAATTAGAAATCAAAAATCGGCAGCCCCAAGCTGCAGAAGAGCAACAGTGGCGCCTTCCTATTGGGGAGACTGATCCGCAAACCCACGTGGTCAAACGTATCTCTCCGCAACGTAGCAGGCTCACCACCGTTGCCCTCAACAACCTTCCCTCGCCATCTCCCCTGGTTTATGGGATGAGCCAACTGGCTAGCCGGCGTCGCCCTTTTAGAGGGATCCCAAGCCAAGGGTTTAGCTGAGCGCGTTGATGGCGTAGTCGATGTAGGTGTTGGCTTCGGTGGCCGCTTGCCCGGTCAGGCCGTGGTTGGCTTTGATGTAGCGCAGGGCTTCGATGAACCAACTGGGGGAGAGCTCAAAAGCGGCGTTGATTTCGCGGATCCCGGCCAACTGATACTCGTCCAGAGGACCGGTGCCACCGGCTACCAAGCAGTAGGTGATGTAGCGCAGGTAGTGGCGCACGTCACGGGCGCACTTGTCCTTGCCAGCTTGGGTGTGGCACTGCCCACCGGGTTGGGTGGTGTAGGGGAACTTGGCGTAAACGGCTTCGGTGGCACCGCGCACCAGCTCGTCGGCACGGCTGCTCAGAACTCGAGCGGCTTCCATGCTGGCGGCAGCCCGCTGAAAACGGCCATTGATGGCCTGCAATTCGCTGTTGCTCAGGTAGCGCCCTTGGCTATCGGCAGTGGCGATGGCGTCAACAATTGGGGTTTGCATGATTCAAAACGCTCCTTTACTTAACTCAAGCTCAATGCAAAGAACAAGGCCAAAGCTGCAAAGTCTCAACTGCAAAATCGCTGCAAAAAAAGTTGCTTTTCTAGGGATCCCCTGCTAGCCTGAGTTGCCTCAGATTTGAGAGAGGGTCTTCATAACTGGATCCGAACACAACAGAAACTTCAGCCCAAAGGGGATCAAACCACAGCAGCGGCAGCGCGATCGAAGTAGGATTCGATTTCGGCAATCAGAGCGCTGCAGTCCCCCCGGGTGATGCCGTTGGGGTCGTTTACCACCGCCACCGCAGCCTTTTTCATCTTTTGGATGCCGTTGGCCACCGAGCTACCGGGGGTGCCCAAGGCTTGATAGGTTTCCCGCAGGCCGTTCAAGCAGCGCTCGTTCAGCACACTGGCATCTCCGGCTGCCACGGCGTAGGTGATGTAGCGGAGAATAATGTCCATGTCCCGCATACAGGCAGCCACATTGCGGCTGGGGTAGGCAGGCCCACCGGGAGCGTTCAAATTGGGCTCCTCGGCAAACAACTGACGGATGGCATCGGTCACGATCTTGGAGGCATTGCTGGTGAGGCGGTTCACAGCATCCAAACGCTTGTTCCCCTCAGCAATTACCTGCTGGAGAGCGGCAAACTCGTTCTCTCCCAAAAAAGCGCCTTTGGAGTCAGCTTGGGCAACCACTTTGCCAAATACATCGTTCATGGTTTTGAATCTCCCTAGCGAAAGTAAAAGAGGTTATGAATCCACATTCCCTGCAGCGGACAAGAGAGCACCTGCCGGCCAGGAATGCAACACCGCTTGGATCCCCAGTGCCGAGAGGTGCTGTTTAACTCACAGAACCGCCGACGGGATCGAAGCCGATAGAACCAAGATGAGCAAGCGAAGCTCGCTCCCAGATCCAGGCCTTCATCCAAGGGATCGGACTTGGGCTAAGGAGCCTCAGCCGCTGCTGGCAACCTCAACTGGGCAGACGAGGAGAAGCTGGCTCGCCTTGTTTCCAGTCTTTTTCTACCGCGAAGGCAAGAAGCGATGAAATCAAAAAATGTAAATCCGCTTTACCTCGCGCAAAAGGTCTTAGATCGGTTTCCAACCTGCTTCCCATCTCGGATCCCAGGCTGTTCTCCCTGTCCTTCGCGGGAGTAGTTTTTTACAAAAGAGAATGTTTCTTTGCCTAGCTTTACAACGTGAAGAAAGATGTCAGCCTCAATCGCGGCTTTGCGGCTTGGAAGGGATCCATTTTCAGTATCGGAGCGAACATTCTCATAAAGGATACATAATTTAACACTTGCTGCAATCCTCGGTCGGGCCTGAGGTTGGGGCAAAATCTGAGAAGGTTCTCTTCGATTCCCTAAGATTTTCGGTACACACCTTTTACAGAAGTTCTGGATGCCCGCTTATGCCTATTGGGTTGGATCGCACTCCTTCCCCAGAGCTGCTGCAGATGGCGCGTTGGCTGGCAGGAGACTTCAGCAACCAAGAGCAAGCCTGGGAGAATCCACCGTTTTTTGCCCAGATCCGGGTGGCCTATCGCCCCTTGCCGGCCCACGTTTTGGGCGGGATCGGCTTTTATGTGGAGCAAGCCTACAGTGGCCATTTGGAAGATCCCTATCGGCAGGCGGTGGTGGAATTGACTCAGGCAAGCGCTGGGATCGTGATTCGCAACTACCGTCCTCTGGAGCCGCAGCGGTGGCGGGGCTGTGCTCGGGAAAGGGCAGACCAACTGAGTCAACTGCAGGCTGCCGACCTAGCCTATCTAGAGGGGTGTGATGTGCATGTGAAGAGGCAGGGATCCCTCTTCATCGGCGCGACGGAGCCGGGGTGCCGGTGTTGCGTGGTGCGCAACGGCCAAACCACTTATCTGCAGACCACCTTGCACCTGAGCGAGAGCGAGTTTTGCAGCCATGACCGAGGGATGGATCCCATCACCCACCAGCAGGTTTGGGGAGCCCTGGCAGGCGCTTTTCGCTTCCAAAAAGTGGTCGATTGGCAGGCGGAGCTAATGCTGTAGGCTGCAGCCCATCCAGCCCCACAACTCCACAGTTGACAGCGCTATTGCGCACTCTCCCTCAGCCAGCTTTGTGTACACTGTCCTTGGCCGGGATCCAAATCCCCCAGGTTTGAGCGTGCTGTTTACCGGTTGCAACCGGGCTAGGCTCCTTTTAATTCAGTGTGGGTATTCAATGCAGGCGAGGTCGGGCCCAAAGGATGAGCCACGGTCTGGGTGGGCTTGGCACAGCCCTTGGGGAATGGTGATCGCCCTGGTTGGGATCTTGACCTTGCTGCTGCTCGGTGCCGGCTGTTCTGGCCAGGGGGAATCTGTGGCTTCCCCCCCTGCGTTGATCCCTCTCCCGCCTCAGCCGGGAACCGAGTCGATTCCCATGCCGGTGCGTACCCTGGGCAACAGCCGCTTCAAGCTCCTGGGCCTGACAGTGGGGGTAGCCGGGAGCGGAGCTGAGGTGTTACTGGATACCGGCTCGGCAGGTTTGCGCATTGTAGCGACGGCGGCAGGTCGCTTTGGCCTGGAACGGACGGGGATCCCTTCCACTGTGACGTTTGGAGATGGCACGCAATTTATCGGCGTGTTGGCCCGCGCCCCCTTCAGCATAGGAGGGATCCCCAGTCGAGAGCCGGTAACAATTCAGTTGATCGACCGGATCACCTGTGTGGACGCCCTGGTGGCCAGTTGTTCAGAGAACTTGTTTGGAGAAGGGCGGCCCTTCGCCGGGATCCTAGGCACGTCCTTGGATGAGCGCAGCCCCAACCGGGAGCTGTTTAGCCCGCTCACCCGTCTTCCGGGCAATTTTCGCTCTGGGTACATGATCCAAACGGGGGGCTTCAACTCCACCCAGGGCCTGTTCACGGTTGGCCTAACGGCTGCCAACACCGCCGGCTTCAATTTCCGGCAGTTTCCCCAGGTGGGAAGCTTTCCCGATGGCACACCCATCTGGCGGGATGAGGCTTTGCAAGTGGCCTACAGCATTAGCAACACTTCCATTCAAAATGCCCTCAGCCCCACCGTTTTTGACAGTGGTTCTTCCGACATTTTTCTCAATGTCAGGCTGTTGGGGGCAGCTCCTTTCTCCACCTCGACCTTGCCCCCCGGCGCTGAATGGCGAGCTGTGCTGGAGGGGGCTTTTGACTACCGCATTCGGGTTGGCTTTCCCATTACGCCCAGTCGAGATCGGATTTTCGTCAACGGCAACCAGGGGGTGCAACTGTTGGGCATGCCGCTGTTTTTCAATATCGACGTTGCCTTCGATGTTGAGGGCGGGCGGATCGGCTTTCGCGTGCGTTGAGACAAAGTTGTTTTGAACCATCCCAAACGTTAACGTTGGGTTCAATTGCGGAGAAAAACTTGCCATGTTCGGTCGAGCCTTGAAAACCGGGAACAGCACGCCGCGCAGATGGCCTTGGGTTTGGGGACTGCTGTTGTTGTGTTGGTTGGGGCTAGGTGGGCCAGGGTGGGCCGTGAGCTTAGGGGATCCCTTGCCCGAATGGGCACAGCCCATGCCGGTGGGGCGACAGCGCTTGCGGGGGGTGGAGCAATACCGAGGTCAAGAGCAGATCCGCGCCTATGGCAACGAAGCGGGACGGGTGTTTTGGATTCAAATCCACAGTCATTCAAACTTACCCCCGGATTACCGGGAGTACTTGGGCGAATACCAACACTTTCCGGTAGAAGTCGTAGAAGTGGTGCCCTTGCGAGCCCGACGGCTGCGCTTCCGCCAGGGAAATCGCAGCGCCGAGTGGCAGGTGGTGGGCATGAGCGGTCGGTTTCAGGCGGAGGCGATCAGCAGAGATTTGGCTCCGCCAGGGTTGTTTGGAGATCCCTCGTGAAGAGCAGGAGAATTAGAGCTTATCCTAGAGATCCTAGAGAGAAACTTGAAACTAGAGTCTGCCAATGAATTTACTCCAGCAAAAAGTTGAGGCTACACTCAATCACTTCTTCGTCAAGGAGCTAACTCAAGAAGAGCTCACCTTCTATGAGTATAGTTGCAGGCCAAACCCTCTTCCAGATCTAGGAGAGGAGCAGAGGGCTCTCTCCAAGATTTGTAATCAGCTAGGTGTAATGGCTGTTCGTCTGGGAAATCGCATCATAACCCGAGAAAAAGTTCCGGCCAGTAAACTCAAAACAGAGGAATGGGAGTTGGAAGAGCTTGGTTCTAAGGCTCTAGATTGTACAGACCCTACAGAGAGACAGGCTCTAGAAACTTTCGAGCGCAAGAAACTAGATTGGAGTCTAAGATCTAAGTACAAAAGAACAGAGATTGAGCGATCAACAGGAGGAGGATTGATCTGGTGGGTTACGGGTCTGGAAGGAGTAGAACGGATTAAGGACTCGGAAAAACCACTTTGCGGAGATGGGTGGGAGGTTCACAGAGGAAGAGAGCTAGACGTTGTTATTAGACAAGATAAGAAGCTCTATCTAGAGATCGACATCCGATACCATTTCTACAGCCCATGGACGCTGCATGAGTGGCTGGAAAATTACCGAGGTGTCTCAATTGAAATTGAAATTGTACGAAACACATACAGGACAAAAAATAATAAATACCTAACTTGGGAGTATCGAGGCATTATCTCCAATCAGTCGCCAAGGGAAGTATGGTTAGCGGAGCTAAACACTAGCTTAGCGGATTATCATGTACAGAAGTACGGAGCAACTCCAGAAGAAGTTGATGGCTCTCTGGTGGTTCAAGTGGTCTCGAGAGAACGCAATTTCAGACAAAAGGCAGAGCCTATCCTTCATCTATCGCGGAGACTGTCGCCTGTTTTAACTTTGGAGATGCTAGCAAGTATAGAAGATCAAAGATGGACTGGCAAAAAAGTTAGCTCCTTGGTTAGCGAGCACATCAGAAAAAGTTTAGAAGAGAGATTGAAAGAGTCTAAAGAGACCGCAAAAACTATTATAGAAAATGTCTACAATATTTCTGACTTTCAGGCTGATCCCCTAAAAGCAGAAGGATACATTATGCCAAGTCCAAGGCTATTGGGGTTTGGTCATAGACAAGTCCAAAACCCCGCGAGAGTTAGGTACCAAGGATGTGCAAGAGTTGGCGAGACAAAGTTTGGACTTCTAAATCTTGACGATAATAAACGTGAGTATCCTACTGAGGTTCGCAAGTGCCTACTTGAAGTAGCTAAAAAGAGCGGAGCAAGAGTTGAAATAGACTTTTACGCAACCCGTCAAGATTTGCCTGAAGGCGACCTTGCTCAACAGAGGTTTTGGCAAAGCTGGGCCGACAAAGGGATCAAAACCGTTCTGGTTGTCATGCCCTTGTCGCCTAATGAGCACAAGCAAAAGATCCGCTTGCAAGCACTTCGAGCAGGAATAGCAACTCAGTTTATGATTCCTGGAGCTGACCCCTACAAAGCTCTAAATGTCGTACTAGGACTTCTGTGTAAAGCTGCGTGGCAACCCGTGTTGCTTGAACCCCTCGATCATCCTGAGTGCTCCGAGCTTACCATTGGTTTTGATGTGGGGACGAATCGAGAGCTTTACTACGGAACCTCTGCCTTCGCGGTACTGGCCAATGGTCAAAGCTTAGGCTGGGAGTTGCCCGATATACAAAGAGGAGAAACTTTTTCCGGCGAGGCAATTTATCAAACCGTGTCCAAGCTCGTCAATAGATTCTACAACAAATTTCATCGATACCCTAGAAAGGTTCTTTTGATGAGGGATGGCTTAGTTCAAAGAGGCGAATTTGATAAAACAATTGAGGAACTAAGAAAAGAAAAGATTGCTGTGGATATTGTTGGAGTGCGCAAAAGTGGCACAGTCAGAATGGGAAGAGAGGAAAAAGGAAGCTATAGAGACGCTGCAATGGGCACTGTCATTTTTGACCATGAACGAAGGTCATTTATGCTCGTAACAAGCCAGCCCATTAAGAAGTCCTCGGTGCCAATTGGCAGCGCAAGACCGCTGCGAGTTGTCCATGAACACGGCAACACTCCTTTGGAAGTTCTGGCTATACAAACTTACCATCTCTCCCAGCTTCATCCCGCCAGTGGTTTTCAAGCCTGTAGGCTTCCTTGGGTATTGCACTTTGCCGACAAAAGCAGTAAAGAGTTCCAGCGCATTGGCAACAGCATTTTTAGTGTGCTGCAGAACATAAACCGAGAGAAGTTGATTGCCGTCTAGCCAAGGGAGGGGATCCCCACCTGCCGGCCTTGCTAGGATTGGGGGGGTGGTTGGTGTTGCGGCTATGGAGATGAATGAGGTCTGGAAGACCTTTCTGAGCAATCCTGTTCCGTTCTGTGGCGGTTTTCTCAGCGGCCTGCTGCGTTTGGATGTGAAGCAAGATCCGCTGCGCAGTTGGCTGGAGTCCCAGGGGCTGAGGGTGGAGGAGCCCCCGCCTTCCGGTCGCTCCGACGGCCCCCAATCCATTTCCATTGAATAGGCGTACTCAATCGGCGGGCAGAGAGTAGGGATCCCTTCCGAACGCTTTCTCTCAGGTGTGGGAAGCGCTCTGATCCGGGCACAAGCAGCGACAAGAAGGGCAGCAAGAGCGGTGTTGCGAGGTGAGCTGATGTTCCCTGAACCCTCCCAATTTAGGAAGCGGCAGGGATCCCTTCGAGGCTGGGGCTATCTCGGCGGGGTGGTGTTCCTGGCAACGGGACTGGTCGGTCTGCCGTCAGGGGATCCAGCCGTGGCCCAATCGGCTCCCTCTTCTCTTGCCAGCCCTAAGCAGGATCCCCAAGCTTGGCTGGAGCGCTACAACGCCGCTCTAGAGCAATTGCCCCCTTTGCCCAACTTGCAATATCGCCAGCAGGTGCGGGTGGAGGGATCCCAAACCTTCACAGCCACGTTGGATGTGCTCTACCGCCGCGACGGCAGTTGGCAGGCTTGGGTAGCCGAAGGGGATCGCATCCGCCTCTTGGATTCGCGCCAATTGGAAGTGGTGAACCAGTCGGATCTGCTGCAGCTGTACTCGGTGTATGTGAGCCGACCGGAAGCCCTCTTGCCCTCGGTGAGCTTTTACTTGAAGGCGGATCCCAGCCGCTACCGCGTCCTCTCCTCAGAACGGGTGGATTTGGCAGGATCCCCTGTCCAGCATTTGCGCCTAGAACCCATTCAGGAGGGCCAGTTGCGGGAGCTGTGGCTGGATCCGCAGTCGGGGCTGCCGCGGCAGGTGTTGCTGTTTTTGTCGGGGGTGTGGGGGCAGGCCTATGTCCTGATGGGGTTTACGGCGGTGCCAGCTCCCGAGGGAGGGGAGCGCTACTGGCTGCCGGAGAGCACCCGCATCAATTTGGGCTATGGCTTTTGGACCCTGGAGGGCCTGAACCGCCGCGTGTTCAGGGGATCCCTGTCCATCCAGCATGACTACCAGGACTACCGCATTTTGCCAGAAGGGACGCAGTTGCGCTTTTTGCCTTCGCAGCCGCCGGTGGATGCGCCGCCGGTGGTAGCCGGCCTGCCGGGGAGCGCTCCTCAAGCGGAGTTGGGAGATGTGCGGGCCTTGGGAGTGGATGAGCAGGGCAACCAGCAGTTCAGCATTGGCCTGGGCCGGCGCTCCAGCCCGGACAATTCCTTGGAAGACCGAATCGTTGCTTTCAACCTAACCCGACCCACCAGCCGCAACGCCCTGACCCAAATCGATACTTTAGCTCTTTTGCCTCTGGGGAATGGCCAGTTGCCCATCTATCTCTTCCAATTCGACACCGGTCGCCCCCTCTCGCCCCTGCAGGGGGTAGAGCGCCCGCAGGTGGATCCCAACGAGGTCTTCGCTCCTAAGCCGCCAGCCATCAAACTCTTTGGAGATTAGCTCCCCAATGCTGATAGATGCTGCCTATGGGGTGATCCCCATCCTGCCCCACCCACCCGCCCAGGAAGCTCCCAGACTGGGCTCTTCGCATTTGTATCTGCTCATCCAGCACCAGAAGGGGCATTGGGCTTTCCCAAAAGGGCACAAGGATAGCTCCGAAAGCGACCTGGAGGCGGCGCAGCGAGAATTGCGAGAGGAAACCGGCTTGACCGACTACCAGCTTCTGACCCTGCCCGGCCAGTCTGACCCTTTGACGCTGCAGGAAGCCTACACCTTTACGGATCCAGAGGGGAACCGAGTGGCCAAAACCGTTACCTACTACGTGGCCTTGCTGCCGCCCCAATTTCCTCCCCCTGAGCTACAGGTGCAACCAGAGGAGGTGGCCGCCTACCGCTGGTGCTCCTACCCCGAAGCCTTGGAGCAGATCAGCTTCGAAGAAAGTCGGCAACTGCTGCGCCGCTGCCAAGCCCACCTGGAGCAGCTTTGGAAATTGGAGAAGACCTAAGTTCCGTATTTTTACGGAAGAGGTTTATCGGGGTTACCTTTATCTTGTCTTGCAGGCTTTCCGTGGGAAGTTCCCGAGTAAGAAAGCCAGCAGACAATCTGAGGGCTAGCCTTCACCTTTAGAGATTGGCTGATGAGCAATAGTCATCGATCTCCCCAGAAGGAGAGTTTTTCTGAATACGGATTGAACGCTGAAACTGCCTTTGAGTTCGTGCAGCCTTGGCCGTCTTGTTGGGCTTGGCTCATCTAAAGATCTCGTCTGGGTCAGGGCTGGGCTTGAACTGTATTCTGGAAAGCATTTTTTCACCGGCTTGTGGGGTAGCTAAGACTTCAGTCGTGTCATCAACCTCAGCGCAGGAAATTGTCCGAGCACGTCCTCTCGACCCATGAACCATCCCCCCGTCTGTACAGAAGTCTCGGCCCATCTGCTGAACGCAGAGGTCAGCTTCACAGGAGTTGTTCGGTATTTCAGTGCCTTGGACAAAGGGGAGGGGCTGGGCACTTGGTCATTGGTGTTTCACCAAGGTCGCCTAGGGTTTGCTCACCACAGCTTGGAGCCCTTGGAGCGCTTGGATCGCCACCTGCGTCGGCTCAGCCATCAAGTCTTTTCTCTGACTCGCCAAAATTGCCTACGCATCCATCGGCAGGTGGAGGCGCTATTGGCTCAGGAGACTGGGCCTCTACCTGCAGACCTTCTGGGGCTGAGTTGGATGGTAACGGAGCAACTGCTGCCTTGGGAAGCTGCGCGCAGGTTGAATGCTTGGATCGGCGAGGAGGTGCTGCAAAATCTGTTGCTGGTTCCAGGGGGCTTTCAGCAGGAGATCATCCCACTGGACAACGTGCCCACCCTGGGCCAGTGGGATGGGGGATCCCTGCTCGACCTGATCCAAAAGCGGCTACGGGCATGGCAATCTTTGGGGCCTGAGATCACCTCCCCCTACCAACGGCCCTACTTTGCCAGCCGGGCCCAGGCAGAACGCCTTCCCGCCGAGCAACAGGAACGGCTAGGCCGGTTACTGAAGGGGTTTAGCTTCCGCCAGTTGAGCGCCCTTCTCGATCAAGACGACCTCCAGATCGCTCGCCGCCTACATCCTCTGGTCAAAGCCGGTATCCTTGTCCTGCGGGATCCCCAGCCCCCCTTTGATCGGCTGCCCAAAACCTACTCGGCCAAGCTTGAGACAGAATCACAGCCCTCAGAAACTCCCACCGTCCCTCTTCACCTGGCCAACGGGCTTGCAGATCTAGGCCCATCTCCCCAAGCCTCGAAAACCTGGATTGTGGCCTGTATTGACGACAGCGAAGCCATGCTCAGCGAGTTGCAGCGGTTGTTGGAAGGGCACAACCTGGTCATTCACACCATCAGCGACTCTTTGAAAGCCCTGATGAAGCTGACCACCCTCAAGCCAGATTTGATCCTGCTGGACGTGGGTATGCCCAACGTGGATGGCTACCAATTGTGCAGCCTCATCCGCAAATCCTCCGTGTTAAAGGATGTGCCGGTGGTGATGGTCACAGGCCACAAAGGTCTGATCGATCGGGTGAAGGCGCGCCTGGCCGGTGCCACCGATTACCTGACCAAGCCCTTTCGGCAGGAAGAATTGCTGCAGATGGTGTTTCGCTATCTCAGCTAGGGATCCCTCTAAAGGTTCGTCGAAAAAGAGGTAAGGAGATGTCGATCATGGTGAAAGTTCTTGTGGTGGAAGATGTGGCCTCGGAGCGACAGCTCATCAGCGATTACCTCCGCTCAGAAGGCTATCAGGTGGTAGCGGTGGCCAACGCCCAAGAGGCATTGCAGCAGATCCGCAACGACAAACCCGATGTGGTGCTGACGGACTTGGTCATGGAAGGCATGAGCGGGCTGGAATTGTGCCGCCAAATCAAGAAAAACCCGGAAACCCAAAAGTTGCCCGTTGTGGCCTGTACTTCTAAAAATCAAGAGCTGGACAAACTCTGGGGCATGAAGCAAGGGATCGATCTTTATCTGACCAAGCCTTTTACCCGCGAAGACATTTTGCGGGCCGTGAAATCAGTAGTGCTCAGCCCGAGCTCATGATTTTTGCCACTCCTGTCCTTGCTGAGCTGCGCCTCCAGTTAGGATCCCTGTGATTATCACGAATTGTTCTTAGGAGATGTCTTAGAATTGGCAGAGCGAGAACGGCAATGGCGGTAGCTTTCTCCCCACACAGCCCTACTTCTACCCGTACCGGCGAGCTGTACTTACATCTACAGTTGGGGGTAGACTGTCGGGCCCTTTTGCCCATGGCATTTGCCCAGGAAGCTCTAATTGTTGGCCCGCACCACTTTACCCTTCTCCCCAACCAGCCCGCATGGGTGCTGGGCTTGTTCAACTATCGCAATCGCATTCTCTGGGGACTGGATCTGCCGCAATTTCTCGGCCTAGAGCCCTTGGACTTTGGGCAGCCCGAACACCACTTGGTGGTGATGCGCCCAGAATTTGGGGGCTCTGCATCGCCAGTGCGAACAGGCTTGGGCCTGGCAACCCAACACGTGAAAGGAGTAGCTCGAGTGCCCGCCGAGGAGATCCAACCCTTAACAAAAGCCCAGGCAGCACAAAACAACTTTCGACTGGAGAACTTCTACGACTCTTGCAAAGGGCTGGTGTTGGAAGGGGATGAGCCTCTCTGGGTGCTCGACCCTCTTGCCATTGTCCAAAAGCTCAACTCAGTTGATTCCTCGGCAAACCCTTGATCTTGATCTTGGCGACCTTTTCCCCGACTTACCCTCACTTAAAGGCAAAATTCTATGGTTTCCTTCCGTCCCCTCTTTCTCAGGCCTGCTCCATCTTCTCGGCCCCAACGCAAAGTCGCGGGATCCCGCCTGGCCCTGGCAATCAGTTTTCCTCTGGGCATCAGCTCCCTGCTGTTTGCCGTCTCTGCCGGCAGCGTAGCCCGCACCTATTTCGAGTTCAAGCCGGCGATCTCGCGGCAGTTCACCCTGCAAAACCTGAGCGATCAGGTGATCTATTTGGATGAAGTCTTGACCATGTCTGCCCGCATGGCCGCTGCCAGCGGGGATCTGTCCTGGGAAGAGCGCTACAACATCCATGTCCCTCAGTTGGATGAGGTGCTGGCGGAGATTCAGCAATTGGATCCCGCCTCTTACGAAGCCTATGCAGCCAAAACCACAGCAGCCAACATCAAGCTGGTGGAGTGGGAAGTGCAGGCTTTTGATCTGATTCGGGCCGGCGAGCAGGAACGGGCTTTCAACTTGCTGCACAGCCCTGAGTACGAAGAGCAAAAGCGCATCTACGCCGAAGGGATCAACCAAACCCTGGAGGCCATTCGCAGCAACATTCAGGCCAGGGTCCAGCTTTACGAGCAAGAGCTGCTGCAGGCTTTGATCTTTTCCGGCATCAGCTTCCCGATTCTGCTGCTGAGCTGGGGGATCATTTTGATCCTGGTGCGCAACTTTGTGCGGGAACGCAACGCCACCTACGAGCGACAAGTTTCCGACACCCGACTGGCCCAGCGGTTTGCCGATATTGCCCGGATTCGCCAAGAGCAAGAGCTGATCGATCCCCTAACTGACTTGTTGGGCGAGATGCGCCAGCGCTTCGGTGCCGAACGAGTGGCCTTCTATCGCTTGACCGCTCCCGAAGAGGCGCAGGTTATCGCTGAATCTCACGACAGCCGCCTGCCCGACACCTTGGGCACCCTCCTCCGCAGGATCCCGGCTCCGATCCAGCAGGCTCTCCATGGCGGGCAAGTTTACGCTTTTGGCCCGGTGCCTAGGCCAGATCTGGGCGCCGACTACCTGCAGAGGCTGGCCACAGCCCAACTGAAAGCCGAGATGATAGCGCCGGTGGTGCGTGGCGATGAGCTTTACGGTTTTTTGGCAATAGGCCGCGCCCAAAGCCAGAGCTGGTCTGACGAAGAACAGAAAACCTTGGCAGAGCTGGCCAACCGCCTGGGTCAAGCTTTGGGTAACCTGGGGGCGCTGGAGCAAAAAGCCGTGGCCGCCCAGGAACGGGAGCGGTCGGAAGCGCTGCAAAGAGAGCTGCTGCAGCTTATCAGCGAGGTCACAGAAGCCTCGCGGGGGGATCTCACGGTGCGGGCGCAGCTAACAGCCGGACAAGTTGGCATCATGGCGGACTTTTTCAACGTCATTATCGAGAGCTTGCGCGACATCGTGATTCAAGTGCAGCAGGCCGCCGGTCAAGTCAACCAATCCATTGGTCGTGACGAGGCAGCCATTCGCGAGTTGGCCGAAGCCGCTCTCCGACAGGCCACCCAAATCGAAGAGACCTTGCGCTCTGTCGAGCAAATGACGCTCTCAATCGAGGAGGTAGCCGATAAAGCCCAACAGGCCGCCACCGTTGCCGAATCTGCCGCCGCCACGGCCATCAACAGCAGCTTGACTATGGATCGCACAGTGCAAAACATCCTGCAACTGCGGGAAACGGTGGCCGAAACGGCCAAGAAGGTGAAGCGGCTGGGGGAATCTTCCCAGCAGATTTCCAAGGTGGTGTCCTTGATCAACCAGATTGCGCTGAAAACCAACCTCTTGGCGGTGAACGCCAGTATCGAGGCAGCCCGTGCCGGCGAAGAAGGGCGAGGTTTTGCGGTGGTCGCCGAGGAAGTCGGGGCACTGGCGGCCCAGTCGGCAGAAGCCACCCGCGAGATCGAGCGCATTGTGGAAGGGATCCAACGGGAAACCGGCGAGGTGGTACAGGCGATGGAAACCAGCACCGGCCAGGTGGTGGAGGGAACCCGCTTGGTGGAAGCAGCCAAGCAGAGCCTGGGACAAATTGTGGAAGTCTCGCGGCAGGTGAACCAGCTCTTTCAGGCCATTGCCCGCTCCACCGATGCCCAGGCAGATGCATCTCAAACGGTGCGCCAGTTGATGCAGCAAATCGCCAACATTGCCGCCCAGACGGCGGCAGCCTCGCAGCAGGTGGCCAACTCTCTCCAGGCTACGGTGGCGGTTGCCCGTCAGTTGCAGACTTCTGTGTCCACCTTCAAGGTGGGGGAGGCGGTTTAGCATGGGGCCGAATCCCACTTCCCTTGACCCACGCGAGTGGCAGGTTAGGCTGCAGTTTTTGGACGAAGCCCAGGCTTACCTCGACACCCTGGAGGCAGGGGTGTTGGGCCTGGGATCCCAGAGTTTGGATCGCCCCCGTTTGGATCGCTTGCTGCGGGCTGCTCATTCCATCAAGGGCGGGGCGGCCATGATGGGCTTTCCGGTGCTTAGCGACTTGGCCCATCGCCTGGAAGATGGTTTCAAGATCTTGCAGGTGGATCCCCAAAAAGCCGACCCCGCAGTGGAGCGCAACCTCTTGGCGGCGTTGGATTGCATGCGCCAAATAGCCCAGCAGCACCGCCAGCAGCGGCTTTTGGACGAATCTTGGCTGGCAGAGCGGGTGCAGCCTCTTTTCGATCAATTGCGAGAGCAGTTGGGAGAGTTGCAGCCTGAGGACAACGTCCAAGTCCTGGCAGCAGAGGCCGGGGGCGATATGCGGGTGCTGCTGTTTGCAACCGAGGTGGAGGCCTGTCTGCAGCGGTTGGAAGGTGTGCTGGCCCACCCCGAGCAGCCCTGTTTGCGGGAGGAGTTTCTCATTGCTGCCCAAGAGCTGGGGGCGCTGGGGGAAATGTTGGATCTGCCTGCCTTTGCCACCCTGTGCGGCTCAGTAGTCCAAGCTCTGGAGACGCTGCCGCCAAATGCCAAGGAGCAGGTGTTGCCCGTTGCTCAGGCGGCTTTACAAGCTTGGCGACGCTCGCAGGCCCTGGTGCTGGTCGGTCAGGTCGCTCTTCTCCCCAGCTCCTGGGATCCGGCAGAGCCTCCAGTTTCCCCCCCGCCAGAAGCCCCTCCCCCTGCAATGGCAGGAGCCACCGAGCTGCCGGATTCGATTCCAGCCGGGGCCAAAAGCGCTGCCGAGATGCTACGGGTGCCGGCTCGCCCTCTGGAACAGTTGGGGGAGCTGTTGGGAGAGCTCATAGGGGAGCGCAACCGCTTAAACAGTCGCCTGCAACGGCTGCGGGAGCTGGTCAGCTTGTTCAAACGGCGGGTTCGCACTCTAGAAGAAACCAACAGCCGCCTGCGCAGCAGCTACGACCGCGTCGCTGCCACCGTGCCTGCTTCTGTGCTCTTGAAAAAAGAAGGGGATCCCGGCCTGACCTTGGCCGATACCTTTGACCTCTTGGAGATGGATCGCTATGGAGAGATGCACCTGCTGACCCAAGAGGTGATGGAAACCGTTGTGCAAATTGATGAGGTAACCCACGATATCGACACCACCCTGCAGGAGACCGAAGGCAGCGCCCGCCAGCTCAGCCGCCTCTCCAGGCAAATGCAAACCCGTCTCGACCAGGTGCGCATGCAGCCTCTATCGGATTTGACGGATCGCTTCCCCAGAGCGCTGCGGGAGCTGAGCTTAGCCCATGGCAAGCCCGTGGAGCTGCGGGTCTTGGGGGGATCCACCCTAATCGAGCGCTCGATTTTGGAGGCCTTGGCGGATCCCTTGTTGCACTTGGTGCGCAACGCCTTTGACCACGGCATCGAGGCTCCAGACACCCGCCTGGCCCAGGGCAAGCCGGCCAAGGGCCTCATCGAAATTGCCGCCAGCCAACGGGGCAACCGCACTCTGATCACGGTGCGAGACGATGGGGCAGGGATCTGTCTGGATAAAATCCGGGCCCGCGCCTTGCAGATAGGGTTTTCCGCTGCCGACCTGGCTGAGGCCAGCTCCCAGGAGCTGCTGGAGTTGATCTTCCAGCCGGGCTTCAGCACCGCCGAGCGAGTCAGCGAGCTATCTGGACGGGGAGTGGGTCTAGACGTGGTACGCACCAACCTGCAACGAATTGGCGGCCAGGTGCAGGTGGAATCTTGGCCGGGACGGGGCACGCTGTTTACCCTCACTCTGCCCGTTTCTTTGAGCGTCACCCGCGTGCTGCTGACAGAATGCCAGGGGTTGATGTTGGCTTTTCCGGCCAACGCAGTGGAAGAATTGCTTATCCCCCCGCAGTTGCCTGCCGATTCCTTTCTCTGGGAAGGGGAGCAGATCCCTTTAATTCCTGTGGGCCACTGGTTTCGCTTCGCGCGCTGGCAGCCTCGCCGGGAAATTGACGAGACCCCCCTTCTCGACCGACCTGTGGTGCTGCTGGTGGTAGAAGACAACCGGCCCTATGGCCTGTTGGTGGATCGCTTTTGGCGGGAGCAAGAGGTAACTCTGCGCCCGGTGGAGGGAGGTCTGCCTCTGCCGTCGGGATTCTCCGGCTGTACGGTTTTGGCCGATGGGCGAATCGCTCTTTTCGTGGATCCGCCTGCCCTCTTGAGCTGGCTGCTCGCCCAGCGGGATCAGCCCTGTCAGTCGGCAAGGGATCCCCTTCCCCAGCCCAGGTTTGCCGCCCAGCCCACCCTGCTGGTGGTGGAAGATTCGGTCAACGTGCGCCGTTTCTTGGCCATGACCCTAGAAAGAGCAGGGTTCCGGGTTGAACAGGCTCGCGACGGACAAGAGGCCCTCGAGCACTTGCAGAGAGGAATTCCCATCCGAGCGGTGATTACCGACATTGAAATGCCGCGGCTGGATGGCTTTGGCTTGCTGGCCCAGATTCGTGCCCACCCCCTGTATGACCAGCTTCCCGTGGTCATGCTCACCTCCCGCAGTGGCGAGAAACACCGCCAACTGGCCCAGCGGCTGGGAGCCAGCGCCTACCTCTCCAAGCCCTTCCAGGAACAGGAGCTGATCCAAAAGCTGCGGCAACTGCTGCAACCAGCCTCTTCGGCACCTTCCACCGGCGTTTTGATGGCGAGGTAGTCCATGCCCCTGCTTTCCCCTCTGCGCCTGCGTCGTCTGGCTCGGCAAGAACAACTGAGAAACCGGCAGACCTTGATTACTTTCCAACTGGGCTCCTACTGCTTCGGCCTCCCTGTTGATCGGGCGCGGCGAGTTTTTAGCTGGGCAGAGTTTCAGCTTGCTCAGGAGGGCGGCCCCCAGCTTTTGGATACCGGTCGTTTGTTGCTGGGCCGAGGGATCCCTTTTCAACCGGAAGGGGTTATTCTGTTGCAGCCAGGCAGTTCTGAGGACGGATTGTCCGACCAGATCGACAACCCAGAAACAGGGGCTCTGCCCATTCCCACTCAGCCCCTCCTGCGCCGTCTGCCCTCTTCCCAGTTGCAGCCTCTCCCCAGCCGCTATGCAGCTCAGGCCCGCCAAAGGGGTATTGTGCAGTGGATCCCGCCAGTTGAAGGTCAGCTCCCCCTGTTGGTGTTCGACCCTCATCTCTGGCCTGCCTGTTCTTGAGAAGGGAGAAGGGGCAGTTGCAGCTCTGGATTCTCCACGCGGGTTAGCTCCCAGCGAAAGGGCTCCCCACCCCGTCGCTGCCAATTCAATTGGAAGGGTTGCTCCAGCGCATTCACCTGATCTCGCGTCAGGTTGGCCAAGGGGCCGCCGGAGCCCTCGATCACAAACCAGAGAGTGGCCCGTCCTTGGCGACTGGGATCCCCTAGGTCGAGCTGCACCTGCAGCGCTTGGGGTTGGAGGCGCAAGCGAAAAAATTGGCCGAAGATCTCGCGGCTGTAGGCCAGCGCCCGCTGCTTGTTCAGGCCCCAACCATCGCTATAGGCCTCAGATACCAACATCTCCACCTGATCCCAGTTGCGCTGCTCCACCGCCCGCAGCAATCTCTGGGTGTGGGCCCGGATTTGCCGCTCGGGCCGCCCGTAGTGCCAAAAGGCGCCCCCTGCGATGGCCAAAACGACGGATCCCACCACCCCCCAGCGCAGCCAGGGGGGAAGGGGTGAAGGGGGAGAAGAGACAGAAGCAGACAAGGGATCCCTCTTGGGCAGTAGGGGGATTGCTCCCTCTAGCCTACGGGATCTACATGTGAGAAGATCAAAGCCTGACCCCGAAATCTGTGCAGCCTCTGCCGGTCACAGCACGCTCCCGAAATTTAGCCAACCGGTCATGACCAAGTCCAACGACCGCCTACTGCTGGAGTTTGAGCAGCCTGTTGCCGCCCTAGAACAACGGATTCAGGAAATTCGGGCCTTGGCAGAAGAAAACGACATCGATGCCTCTGAGCAAATTCGCCAATTGGAAGCCAAAGCCGAAGAGCTGCGCCGCGAGATCTTCAGCCAGCTCACGCCAGTAGAACGGCTCCAGGTGGCCCGTCACCCCCGCCGCCCCACCACCCTGGATTACGTACAGACCATCTGTGACGACTGGTTTGAGCTGCACGGGGATCGCCACGGCCAGGACGATCCAGCCATTGTGGGCGGGTTGGCCAAGCTGGGGGATCAGCCGGTGATGATCCTAGGCCACCAAAAGGGTCGCGACACCAAAGACAACATCCACCGCAACTTTGGGATGCCCAATCCCGCCGGCTACCGCAAAGCCCTGCGGCTAATGGAACATGCCCACCGCTTCGGCCTGCCTCTTTTGACCTTTATCGACACGCCGGGAGCCTACCCAGGGGTTAAAGCCGAGGCGGAGGGTCAGGGGGAGGCCATTGCCACCAACCTGCAGACCCTGTTTCGGCTGGAGATCCCCATCATCTGCACCGTCATCGGCGAAGGGGGATCGGGCGGAGCCTTGGCCATTGGGGTGGGCAACCGCATCCTGATGTTCGAGCACGCCGTCTACTCCGTGATCTCGCCGGAAGGCTGCGCGGCTATTCTCTGGAAGGATGCCAAGAAGGCTCCCCAAGCGGCGGCAGCCCTGCGCATTACCGCCCAAGACCTGCTGCAACTGGAGGTGATCGACGAGATCCTGCCAGAGCCGGTTGGCGGCGCCCACCGCGCGCCCTTGGAAGCTGCTCAAACCCTCAAAGAGGCTCTTCTCAGGCATCTCAAGGAACTTTCTAGCCTGAGCGGGCGAGAATTGCGCGAGGAGCGCTACCAAAAGTTTCGCCGCATGGGAGCGTTTCTGGAGCTTTCTGAATAGACTTATGCATCCCTGATTTATAGTCGTTTCAGATTAGGGTGAGACACCTGGGCCATTGATCGCGCCAGCGGGACGGAGTCCTTGAAAAGCCTTTTGGCCCCCTGCATTATTGCTCTGCAACGCCGATGCGACCAACATTTTAGGCGTGGGTGCAGTGTCCTGGTTTGAACTGAAATGACTATATTTGGGGTTTAATTTGGGGTTTATTCGAGGGGAGAGGCCCTTTAGGAGCTGCTCTGGGATGAACTTCCGAAAGCACTCCGCGCCCTCAACCTGACCAAGAGGGGGCTAACTCCTACCAGGTTACCCGATCCCGCAGTTGCTCAATCCGGGCTGGGCCAATGCCATTGACCCGTTGCAGATCCTCCAAAGAGGAGAAGGGGCGGGCCTCGATAATGCGCTGCGCCAGGGCGGGGCCAATGCCGGGCAACTGTTCCAGCTCCGCCGCCGTGGCCGTATTCAGGTTAACGCGAGGGGATCCCCCAGGAGACGCCACCGGAAAAGCAACCGACGGGGAAGGGGATCCCGCCTCAGGAGGAAGAACGACCTCGACTTCCAGCAGCTCCGGCTCCGGTTCAGGCAAGGAAGCGGCAACGGGGACGGGGTTGGGGCAGCGACGGGACGCCTCTTCTGCCTGCTGTTGCAAGCGGCGGCTGGGGCCAAAACGGGCCTCGGCCATCAGCCGGTCGAACTCCCGCACAAAGTGATCCACCACTCGGCCATTGCGGATGATCAGGAGGTTTTCATCGTTGACGTGATTGGCGGCCATCGACCAGTTGTTGGATCCGGTGATCACCGTGGCCTGAGGAGCGCTGGGATCGATGATGGCAAACTTATGGTGCAGCTTATCGCCGGGGGCGAGGTTGGGTATGCCTACAGACTGGGCCGGCAGCGTCCAGGGCAGGCGCGCCGCCTCCACCTGGCACTTTTCGTCGGGGAGCAGGAGCCCCCACATCTCCAGGGTGCGGCTGTAGTCGCGGAAGGCAAAGCCGGGATCGAACACCCCGCGGATCTCCACGTTACGCTCCTGGCGCAGTTGCCTGAGCTGGTTGGCAATGCCCGGATCCGTAAAGACGAACAGAGCCAGATCCACCTGTCGCCGGGCTTGGGCCAGGGCGGCGGCGATGATGCCGTTGGAGGTGGCTTCATAGGGCAGGGAGCGGCTGGCAGGAGAAAAGTGAACCCCCACAATGGCATCGCCAAGGTACACCGTTTCCAGGGGACGCTTGAGCTTCTGCACGCCGAAGCGGCTATCGGTCAAGCCACCGGGGCCATCGCCCCACATGAGATCGAATTCCTCGGTGTAGAGGCGGGCCAGCTCGGGGCTATCCAGCAGCAGCAGGTGATTGGCATTGCCGACGCTGTCGGGGGCATCAAAGTCCCCGTGAATATCAGAGAGCGTGAAATTGGCCGATCCGGTCAAGACTTTCTGCCCGTCGATCACCACAAATTTGTGGTGCATCAGGCCGCTGCCCTTGGAGCCATCGGCGGTATCATCCAGCCAGGGCACCCGCCCCCCATCCAGCAAGGCGTACACATCTCGGCTGGCAATCTCCTCGGGAGAAAACCGTCCATCCCGGTTCACATCCACCAGGTTGCGGTACTCCTCGAACTTGCGACGGCTGCGCTCGTCCAGCGCCCGCACTTCGGCAGGGGTGAGCTGGTGCCAGGCTCGCACGTAGGTGTTTTCAGTAATAAAACGCACAGGGATCCCCGCCTGCCGCCGCTCCACCAGAGCCTGGGCAATCAGGGGTAGGTTCAGCTCCTGCACGGCAATATCCACCGACTGCCGAGCGGAGCGAATCTGGGAAATGATGAACTCTTCCAGGTTGTAGCCATAGCGGCGGATCTGGCGGTAGGGATCCCGATAGGTGCTCTCGCGGCTTTGGTTGAACACCACCCGGATGCGGGGGTGCTGCGGCAGAGGGGCCAGGGTGGGCAGCTCCGGCTCTTGGGGGTAGGGTCTGGCCCGAGGACCCACCCAGTAGCCGATCAAGACCAGAATGAGAAGCAGAGCAACCCAGGGCAGCCAGCGGCGGAGTTGCCGCAACCACGACTGGATCCCGTTCATCGAAAAAACTAGGCTGTGTTTACTTTTAGTATGAGGTGAGGATAGTTTTTGGGCAAGGTCTGATGAGTTGCCTTGTCATAGATGACAATAAATAGCAAAAGATTCTGGCTTTTCTGCGAACAGAACCCCACATTGGCAAAGAGGCAGGATGCAAGCGGTTTATCGAGGGCGTGCTGTGGATGGCTCGTTCTGGCTCCCCCTGGCGCTACCTCCCGGAAAGATGTGGAAAGTGGTACACCGTTTACCCAAGATTCCATCACTGGAGTCGCTTGGGAGTCTGGGAAAGAATGTTTCAGTTCTTCATCACAGAACCCGATTGAGAGCATCTTATCCTGGACTCAACTATCGTTCGTGCTCACCCCTGTGCAGCCAGAGGGGAGCAAGCCTTGGGCAGGAGTCGAGGTGGATACAGCTGGCAAAAAGAACGCACGAAAGTGATAAGGGAGAGTCGGGTGGTGATTCCTTCTAGGAAGAAGAGGAGGGTGGTGCGAGATTACGACCGGCATGTTTACAGAGAGAGGCACCTAGTAGAGTGCTTTTTTCAGAAGCTAAAGCAGTATCGGCATTTGTTTTCTCGTTTTGACAAGTTGGCCAGGAACTTCTTGAGCTTTCTCTACTTCGCAGGTGCTCTCTTCTGGCTAAAGATCAACACAACCTAGGTCTGAAACCCCGCTCTTGAGGGCGGCTTTACTCTCCATAAAACCTCCAGGAACAAAAGCATAAGTACCGCACATCCTCTCTTTTGGCGCTCTGCGTCAACCTCTTCCCGCTCCGTAAGCAATGCAAACTTAACCTCCCCCCAGAACTGCCACCCACAAAAGTGAGCCCCCATCTGGGATGACGCACCAAACTGCCGCGCTTCAAACCCAGACTGATAGTCCCCCCGTAGGGCAGTCTTTTCCCACCTTTGGCCGGTTGCAAACGATGCAGTTGACGACGATGAAACCGTAGAGGAACTACTATGAGCATCTGCCGGTTGTCAGGTTGCAGGTGCCCACCGGTTACGGAGTTAGCCAACACCCACGCATCCACGCAGTGAGCCTCAAAGACCTCGGCTGTCTTTTTGTTGGTTTTCTTCAGCCCAAGGGCGTCCCGCATCTGCTGGGTTTCCCACCCTGAGCGGATCAACACTTGCCCCAAGCCCGCTAGTTGTTGATAAAACCACTGCTTACCCACCTCTAGGGGGGAGAAAGACACGTCCCAGCGACGCTGGCCTGAGGTCTTCGCCTTAATGTCCTCCACCACAAATACGGATATGGGAAACAACTTGCTCAGCCACCTGGCAAGACAGAGCTTCCACTGCCACCGAGCCTTGGTGGAAGGGGGCAATCCGCCTCTAGCCCGGTTCGCTCTCGGTTGCCGACAGGGCGTTTGGCGATACCGCCTCAACCGACGCATGTTTCGACGCTGCTCAACATGCTCCTTCACCCAATTAACCGCGTCCGCTTGGATGTTGAGGTAGGTGTGTGCGGCTGATTTGACCGACCACCCTTCTTTCTTGCTTCCTGGGTCAATACCGACGGCTATGGGTTGGGTTTGCCGGTCAGAAGGTTCCCCGTTGAGACGAACACAAAACACCCCTCTCTTCCAAAAGGGAGTAGCCTTGCCGGATTTAACCCACCGCCTCGCCCGGCTGGGAGTGGTCGGCATGAGGGGGTTTTGGTTGTGGTCTACGACGGGCACGAACATGCGGTAAGTCTCCTTGCGGAGTATGTACATCCCTTCGCCCCTGGCCGACGTAGAGGTAGCAAACTAGGGAAGCATTCGCTACGTACTTTGGGCTGCCACGCCCAGTCGGCTCAGTCTCCTTCAAACGCCCCCCATGACTGGGTTGCTTGGGCAGGCTAGTCTTTCCTTGCCCTTGGGGTTTCAGGCTGGCTAGGCCCTACTCCCACAAGCCCCCAGCTAAGAATGGGGGTACTTGACGGCCTTTCTCCTCTCCAGCAATCACAGCCCCAGGATACCGAACTTTACGGCAGCTGTTTCTGCGCCAAGGTGCTCTCTGCTCTACTCTAGGGCCACCCGTGAGAGAAAGGCTTTTGACCGCCGATATTCGAGCTGCCAACGGCATCATCCACGTCATCGACGCCGTCTTGATCCCGCCGCGTTAGGAATTGGGCCACCACTTCGGGCATCATAGAGGCATCGAGATCCAGCACTTTATTGGGGAGATTCAGCGTGGAGCGGCCTAAGTGGGTAGCAATCGTTACAGGGATCCTGGCCATTGCTCTGGGGGTGGGCTACTTGCTGCTGGTGCAGCTGTTGGATTATCGCGGGGGCGAGTTTTTGCCGGCACCGCTGGAGCCGCCGGCGATTTTGGGAGAGGGGATCCCTGGCTCATTTGGCCGGTTGAGCTGAGGGCGCTTTTGACTTCCTGCTTCCCCTTCCTCTTTTACTTGCGGGTGGCTGATCCCCAGCAAAACTCTTGACAAAATTGTATGCTCAGCTACAGCAAGCCCTATGCTGGAGAAGCGGTTGCAGATTCAGTTGACAGCGGGGGCTGTCCTCTGGGATGACCGGTCGATTTTGGCTTTTTGATCTGGAGATCTGGGCAGGCTGTGGGTTGGGATGGTGCTGTCGCGCTCCACTTGGGTGTGGTTGTGGGCAGGGCTGGGTTTGGCGGCCCTGAGCCAATATCTGCAATGGGTTAGCGGGATCTATAGCTTTATCGCCCCCCATTCGTTGCCGCTGGCGGATCTGGCAGTGGCCGGGATCCTGGGAGGGACAGCAGCAGCAGGTCTGGCAGCGCGCCATTGGTGGCAGCAGGCTGGCCGACGGCAAAGTACTCCAAACCAGCGGACACAACCGCTGCGGCGGGTTAAGTTAACTCGGAATCAGGTGCAAGCCGATCTGGAAGATGCCGATCGCCTGATCCAGAAGCTGCAGAATGACATCAGTCGCCGTGCCCTGCGTGCCAAGCTGCAAGAGATCAATCAGCGGCTTAACCAGGAGGAATTGCATCTGGTGGTGTTCGGCACCAGTTCCGCCGGCAAGACCTCGTTGATCAATGCCTTGATGGGCCGACCAGTGGGCGAAACAGCCCCCACGCTGGGCACCACCCAGCAGGGATCCATCCACACCTACCAATTGGAGGGCTGGAACGGCCCCATTTCCCTTACCGACACACCTGGGCTGCTGACGATTGGGGGAGCAGGTGAAGCGGAAGCCCGCGCCCTGGCCCAGAAGGCGGATCTGCTGATCTTGGTGGTGGCCGGAGACCTGCTGGCTTCGGAATATGCCGAAATGCTGGAGTTGGCCCGGCTGGGCAAATCCACCATCCTGGCCCTCAACAAAACCGATCAGATGCTGCCGGAGGATGTGGAGACCATCTTGACCCATTTGCGCCGGCGCACCGCCGATGTGATCCCCGCCGAACAGGTAGTGGCCATCGCCGCCGATCCAGAACCCCTGAAGGTTCGCTACTACTCCGAAGATGGCTCTGTGTGGGAAACTTGGGAGCCGCAGCCCCCCGAGACAGAGGCCCTCATCCAACAAATGGCTCACCTGCTGCAGCAGAAGGGATCCCACCTGCGCTTGGCCAATGCCTTGTTGCAAACCCGAACTCTCAGCGAAGCCGTCCAGCAGGCCCTCCAAGAAGAACGTCGCCAACAGGGTCGTCAGATCGTGGAACGGATGCAGTGGGCCACCGCTGCTGCCCTGGCGGCAAACCCTCTTCCTGCTTTGGATGTGCTGGCAGGAGTAGCCATTCAGGCGCGCATGATTGGGGAACTGCACCAGGTGTTTGACCGACGCATTACCTTGCGCCGGGCCCAGCAAATTGCCCAGAGTTTGGCGCAAATGGTGGTGCAACTGGGGGGGCTGGAGCTGGCTACTCAGGCTTTGGGCTCTCTGCTCAAGGCCAGCCCCTTGATGGTGATGGGGATCCCCCTGCAGGCAGTGACGGGGGCCTATCTGACACGGGTGGCGGGGCTCAGTTACCTAGAGTGGCTGTCCTCTGGGGATCCCTGGCAAGAGGAAATCCTGCAAGAGCGGATTAGGCAGCAGCTCCAAAACCGTCATCCTCTGGCCTTTCTCACCCAACTGGCCCGCCAAGCCCATTCCAACAGCTAGTCCAAGCATCCGTCTTTTCGCCGCCACAGGCCCAACCTGTCCCGTTCTCCGCCCGCTGCGGAAAATCCATTACTCCATTACACTGAATACAGCTTTCTAAATACAGCTTTTTCTGATACAGCTTTTTCTGGGCTTGACTTTGTAGAAGTTCTGTAAATCAGCGGGATCCAAGTCACAGAAGAGAGAACATTAGGAACATTAGTCAGTGTTGCCGGAAAAAGCTGCCCAGGTCTTATCATGGGTCAAACCAAGCCCATCATCCTGTAGTCTGCTGCCCTAAACTGGCTCCGTTGGCACCTTATGTCTTCCCCCAACCTGACCCTGCCCATTCAGTGGATCGACGCGGATTCGGGAGAGGTGGTGGAAGAATGCCCTTGGGAGAGCAGTCCCCATCCGGGCACCTACGTCCAACTGGCAGAGCAGCACTACCTGGTTCTGGAAAAGCGTCATTCCTACCGGCTCCGGCAAGGCAAATACCACCTGTGTGGGATCCGCGCCTTGGTGCGTTCGGTAAACCCACCGCAGGAAGCAGGGAATTGCCTGGGGGATCCCTCCTGTCGGTTTAATGCTCACTCGCCCTTGCTGCGTTGTGCCGTCAACCCCAGCGGGCCCTGTCAGGGCTGCCCCCACTACGAGTCGGCCCCGCGTTGCTAGCCCTCCAGCTCCAGAGCCAACACCTGGGTCAGCGCACGGTTGGTCTTTTCGCGAAACTCAGCCACGCTCACCCGCCCCAACAAATACACGGCCAGCAACATCACCGCTGCCTCCACCCCAAAGACGGTGGCATAGGCAAGCACTGAAGAAGTGGGGAAGAGAATGCGCCCCAGATCGAGCAAAGCCCCGCCGAGCAAGGTGGAAACCGCCTGGGACATGGCCTGGGCCAGACCCCAAGCCCCGATAAAGGTGCCTGCCGTCTCCGCTGCCGTCAAGTCCAACATGAGGCTAATGGCGCCATTGGTGGTGATCCCAGAAGCCAAGCCAAACAGGATCATACACAGCTGCAGCAGCCGTGGATTGCCTGTAAACCCTGAGGCAATGGTCAGCCCAAAAGAGATGGCCACCAGCAGACAGCCCAGACGAGCCGTTGTCTGCTTGCCCAGCTTGGGCACAATGAAAAATCCGGTCAGCACAATCCCTGCCAAAATACCCAGGCTCCAAAAGGCATTGAGCTGGGTGCTCTGGGCCACCGTCATGCCAAACACCTCGCCGCCGTAGGGTTCTAGGATCGGCTGTTGGATAAACAGGCCCATGGTCATCAACACCAAGAAGCCGAAAAAGATCAGGGTTTGGCGGCTGGCGGTCAGCACCTTGATGGCCGTACCCAGGGTGATTTGGTCTTCTCGTCCGGCCAAGGTGGAACGGGATCCGTAGCGGGAATAGCGCTTTTCCACTCCCCAGGTGGCGATCACCCCCAGCAGGATCACCACGGCTGGAATGATGACGAAGAGGCGGTTGACGGTGCTCTGCAGGTTGTCTGGCTGCAAGCCCCGCAGCAGCACCGCCGAGCCAATGGCCCCGCCGGCAATCCCCACCATCAACATAGACCAGACGATCCCCACCAACTTAGAGCGGTTGTCCTCGTCTGACACATCCACCAGCAAAGCCGCAAAAGGCGTGGAGCAGGCGCTGAGGCAGAGACCATAGAGGGCAAACATCAAACAGGCCAAGCCTACCCAGCCATAGGTGCCTCCAGACCAACCCGTGGCCGCAAAGCTCTCCCCCAAACCCCACACCACCTGCACCCCCAGGAAGATACAAACGGCAAATAGCACTGATCCCAGACGCACATAGCCGGTGCGATGCAGGCCAAACAGGGGCTTGGCATCCGAGAGCTGCCCAAACCAAACCCGAGCCGGGGAGACCAACTGGTGCATGGCCAGGGATCCCCCCACCACTGTGGCCGGGATGGCCAGCAGCTCTGTATCGATCATGACGCGGTTCAGCACTCCCAGAGTGAGCAGCGACATCATTCCCAAGCCCATCTGAAACAGGCCCAGGCGGAACATAACATGCAGCGGCAAGGGCTGAACCTGCGCCTGAGGCTCTGGAGAAGTTGAAGTTACAGAAGCGTTGACCTCGGGATCCCGGCGAATACTGGCCATGATCTGGAATATTTCGAAAGGGTGCTACAGCTTTTTATCGTAGCCCAGGCGGCCTGGGATCCCGGCAAAAGCATGGGGTTGCCAAAAGTGAAACCGCCACGTCCTCTCCCCTTTTGGGAGCTATTGTCAGGGTATAGTCCCCCAATTTCCAATCCTCAGGAATATTGCTATGCGCGCCCCCATCCCCTGGCTGCTGAGTTCACTGAGCTGGGTGGGCATTTCCCTGGCCGGAGCAGCCCTCGTCCCTACACTGATGGTGTCCACCTCGCAGGCAACCCCTATGGATTTTCCGCTCCACCAGTCCCTTTCTTCCCCCACTCCTTCAGAGTGGGCGGAATACTTGGCCTACAGGCAGGTCATCGACCGGACGATCTCCATGACCTGGGATCCGCAAGCGCGAGCCTTGGCAAAGCAGTATGGGCTGGATATCGTCAACATCACCTGGGAAGATACCGGACGCCACAAGGGATCCGCCCTTGGCCCCAACATCAGCGACATGACCATCCAGGTACACCAGCTCAACCCCAGAACGGGCCGCTACGAGCTGAGCCTGATGCCGGTGATCCGCTACCCCAACTTTGCCGATCTGTCTGCCGACCTGCCCCTCGACAGCCTGCAGGTGCTGGTGGGCAATGAAAAAGGAAAACCCCTGCAACCCGTGTCGCTGCGAGAGCTGCTGGGGAATCTGCGCCGCTACTTACATGATCCCGGCTCCTGGGCCGGCAACCGGAACTCCCTGCTGGCCCCACGGGATAGCCATGTGTTGGTGAGCGCCCAAGCTGCCTTTTTGCCCATCCCTGCCGGGGGATCCGCTCAATTCAACCCGGTGCTGTTCAACTACCAATCCTATCCCGGTAACCCAGCCGTACTGGCCATTTTGGCCACCCGCGAGGGCACCAGCATTACGGTGATCGAGAACCGCACCGAAGATAGGGTGGGCGGGGCTATTTGGGGCCAGCGCCTTTTCTTCAATCAAAACGGTGAACGGGCCAGCCTCACCGGGCAGCGCCTCAGCGATTTTCGGGCCGAGCAAGCCGCCGACCCAACCCCCAGAGATCCCCATTCGGCGGAAGTAGCAGAAGAAGCCCTGAATCTGGTGATGCTGATCCAAGTGCCTCTTCATCAGCGGCAGCCGCCGCGAAGGGAAGTTGAGGATATCTCTGTCAAGTTTTTCGGACCCGCAGCCGACCTGGCCGGCCTCAGCAATGTAGAAGCCGCTGTCATTGGACATGGGCCGGTGGAAGGCCCCTTCACCGAGGTCAACAACCTGGACATCGAGCGGGATCCCCGCTTTCCCATTCGGGTCACGGTCCAGTTCTACAAAGCCACCGACAATGGCGTGGTCTCTGCTGAAGACATGGCCCAAATCCACCATCAAATTGCCCGCGTCTATCGAGAGGCCGACTATGTGGGCAGCTTGGTGCTTCAGCGGGACACAGGCCGACCTACGGAGTACGACCGTGATGCAGAGACAGAGCGCCCCTTTCCCTTTCCTGGGTGGCCGTGGCGTTAGGGCCTGCTGCGCATTTTTCCCACAGCCTGCAAGCGGGTGGCAGCATCTTCTCGCGCCTGGGTTTCTCTACTACACTGACAACTGACCTGGTGCCAAGAGGAGGGGGTGTCGGCCCGATATCCTCGGCAAGGTCTGGGTCTGTAGAGGCGGTTGCCAAGGTCTCATTTCTTGAGGCCATGGTGCTTGCCTGTACCAGCTCTTGCCCAAGGCAGTGGGGAGCTTTTCCTGCAACACTATGGCTGACGCAGTTCCCGTTCGGCGCTACGACCTGTTTGTGCAGGCTTCCCGGCTGCTGCAGCGCTACCGGCAGCTCACGCCGGAACTCCGTCCGATAGGGCTAGAGGTGGCCCTGGCCATCCAGTATCACCGCGCTCAGGCCGGATCGGGATCCCTGCTGCCTTGGGTGGGATCCCCTCGCGGACTGCCCTTGCAGCAAGTGGCCCAGCGCATTTGCGACCCGTTTTACAGCAAAACCCACCCTCTTTTGCCGACCCTACCCGAAACCGGCGAGCCTTTGGTGTGGCCTCTGTTCAACCAAGGGGAAAACGGCTTGATCCGGCCCCTGGCCCCGAGCAAAGTGGGCGGGAAACTGGCGGAACGGCGCTGGCTCAAAGCCTGCAACAGCCAGGAAGGGATCGGCTGTCATGCCTTGGCGGCCCACCTGTGGCAGGACGAGCGCTTTTTGGCCGAAGACCGGGATCTTTGTCCTTTCCGCCTTTATGATGGGCGCTACCCCTTGAGCGTGGATCAAGGGCGACAGACTTGCGGCTTTGACGATCACCCCTGTGGCTGGCAGCCGGGACACCCCAAAATGTTGCAGGTGGTGGGCAAAGGCAAACAGGCCGAGATCCTGCTCCCCCACTGGACGGATGACATGTGGGCGATGCTCATTCCCTCCCATCGTCCGCTGCCGATTTACCCGCTCTTGGTGATGCTTTACTTTGGCCAAGAAACTTTGCAAAAGGGGCGGAGCAGCCTCTCCATCGAGCAATTTCGTCTGGATTTTCAGTTCAGCCAGTCTCAACTGCGCCTGTTGTTCGACACCCACCCTGAGCACCCCTTGAATCGACACCTGCTTACCTGGGCTCAGCAGCCAGAGGTGGAGTGGGGATCCACAGAACTCTTGCCCCAGATGCCGCCCCTCCTGCATCAACCTGCTGGGGGCAAGGTGGTTTTGGATCCCGATGAGCCGCCCCAGTTCCGCAGCAGTGGGATCCCTCACAGCGCCGGGACAGACCCGCTGATGGCAGAACGCCGCCGTCGACGTCAGTTGGAGCGCAGCGAGCGCCACAACGAGATCTTGCACCAGTTTCGCCGCTGGTTCCGCCTGGCAGGATTGGAAGTCCGGGAGGATCAGCATACCTTTGACTTTTTGGCCGTGGCGGACGGGCATCTGCTTTTGGCCGAAGTAAAGCTCCTGCACCACAAGGATGCGGCAGAGGCTTTGCAGGAAGTGGTGGGACAGTTGCTCTACTATGAGCGCTTTGCCCTCGGCCCTTGGATCGAGCAGGGCTTTTCCGTTCAGAAGGCCGCCGTTTTCGATGGGCCACCGCCAGATCCCTATGTGCGATTTCTAGAAGACCTGGGCATTGCCACCTACTGGATCAACGAGCAGCAGATGATCGATGGGCCAGAAAACTCTTTACGCCTGCTGCGCCAGATGGGGGTGCGGGTACGACCGGATCCCGAATTGGGGGATTAGGGGAAAAAGCCTGCCCATGTTCTCCCCTGAGTTTTGACTCAGGCGGGGGTAACTTCTTGTCTTCTTAAGCGTACCTTAGCTGCCCCTTTACTCAGATTCCTTCCTGAAGATGGTATCCATATAGTCCATACAGACGGTAAAAATACGGGATCCTTTGAAGTTTCGGGAGGAGTGAAGCAGATGTGGTCTAGGGTTACTTCGCGTCGTGTTGCCCAATCAATTGCGGTGCTAGTTTTTGGTTTGGTGCTTTTGGTTTCTCTGCAAGGGTTCGGCTCCAGAAGAACTCTTTTGCCAATACTTACACCTGTGCCCACACCGACCCCGACTTCAACACCCACAGCCACGCCAACACCGACGCCCACGCCGGGAGGCTGTGATCCCAACGCCAACCTGATCCCAGTTGGCACTGTCCAGGGCACTGGCTTCACTTCCCCCCTGGTGAACCAAACAGTCACGGTTTCTGGAATCGTAGTAGGAGACTTTGAAAATGAGGGGGTGGCTGGCCAAACCTATCTCCAGGGCTACTACCTACAAGATGATGGTGACGGGAATCCCGCCACATCAGATGGCATCTTCGTTTTCAGTGGCACAGCTAATAACGTCAGGCTTGGGGATAGGGTTCAGGTGACCGGAACGGTTGCTGAGTTCCGCCAGCAAACCCAGCTCTCCAACGTCACCAGCTTTACTGTCTGTAGCTCTGACAATCCGTTGCCGGCCCCAGTGCAGATCTCTCTACCGCTGACTGCGGAGCAAAGGGAAGCTCTGGAAGGAATGCTGGTCACATTTGGAAATCAGCCCCTGTTTGTAACCGACTCCTTCTTGCTGGGACGCCACGGGGAGCTGAGTGTGGCCACAGAGCGGTTGTTCACTCCTACGCAAATTGCGGCTCCCAGCCAGGCAGCTGCCATTCAAGCGGAAAACGACCGAAAGCGGATTCGCATTGATGACCGGCTGCTCACCCAAAACCCAGATCCGGTTATCTACCCCACTCCGGGTGGCCTGAGCGCGGCTAACACTGTGCGCGGCGGCGATCGCGTCAGCAACATCACCGGGATCATGACCCAGTTGCGAGGCCGGAATGTCAGTGGCGATGTGGATGCGACCATCGACTACCGTATCCACCCCAATGATCCCAACAACTTGCCCAGGTTTACAGCCACCAACCCTCGCCCGCAAAACCCACCCTCAGTAGGGGGCTCCCTGAGGGTAGCTAGCTTTAACCTGTTCAACTACTTCAACACCTTCGGCAACGCCTGCTTCCCCAATAACTCCTCCTGTCAGGGAGCCAGCAACGCCACCGAGTTCACCCGCCAGCGGGATAAGCTCATCGAGGCTATTCGCCGCATGGATGCCGATATCGTAGGCCTCAACGAGTTAGAAAACGATGGATACGGTTCGAATAGTTCCATTCAGGATTTGGTGAACGGGCTCAACCAGGTCATGGGGGCAGGAACCTACGCCTTTGTGAATGTTGGAGTGCCCAACCTGGGCGGCGATGCCATCACCAACGGCTTTATCTACAAGCCAGCTACGGTTGAAATTGCCCCCGGCACTAACCCGGCCTTCCTGGACACAGGGGAATTCACCCAAGGCCCCGGACGCTTCCATCGTCCTCCTCTGGCTGTAACCTTCCGGCAGCGGAGCAACAACGCCACCTTCACTGTTGTGGTCAACCACTTCAAGTCCAAGGTTTCTCCCTGCGATCCTATTGACAACGATCCCTTCCAAGGCAATTGCAACGGCAACCGCACCCGGGCCGCTCAGCAACTCTTGAGCTGGCTCGCCACCAATCCAACTGGCTCCACCGATCCGGATGTGTTGATTATGGGGGATCTCAACTCCTACGCTATGGAGGGTCCGATCAAAACTCTGGAGGCGGGCGGGTTCATCAACCTCAATGGCTCCAACAGCTACTCCTTTAGCTTCCAAGGACAGTGGGGATCTCTGGATCATGCCCTGGCCAACAGCAGTCTGAGACCCCAAGTTACAGGCTCAGCTAAGTGGCACATCAACGCTGATGAGCCCGTGAGCTTGGACTACACCCTGAGCTTCAAGAGTCCCTCTCAGCAGAGCCTCTTCTACGCCAGCGATCCCTTCCGCTCTTCCGACCACGATCCGGTGCTCGTTGGCTTGAACCTGACTCCGGCCCCAACACCGACGCCGACGCCCACACCGACACCGACGCCCACACCGACGCCGACGCCCACACCGACACCGACGCCCACACCGACGCCGACGCCCACACCGACACCAACTCCTCCTTCCGTTAACCTGCCTTTGACTGAAGGCTTTGATAACTGCAACCCTGCTCCAGCCGGCTGGCAGATTGTGGATGTGGACGGCGACACCAGTCGTTCCTGGCGTTGTGTCAACTCCCTTGCCGAGGCCAACGCTTTCAACGGTCAGCAACCGGGTAATGACTGGCTGATCACTCCTCCTCTGAACCTGGCTTCCGTCAGCAACCCAGTTCTGACCTTCCGCAATCAGAGTTCTTTTAGCGATAACGGCCTTCCTCCTTCGCAACAACTAAGCGCTCTTTACTCCACCAACTACAGCGGTGCAGGCACTCCAGCGGCAGTGAATGCAGCCACTTGGACTGCTCTGACGATTCCCACTCTCTCTACGGGCAGCTTCGTCGACTCCGGCCCGATTTCTCTGGCTGGGATCCAGCCTTCCAACCGTGTTTACATTGCCTTCCGCTATCGCTCTTCTGGTACAGCTTCCGGCTCGGCCACTCGCTGGCGGGTGGATAGTGTCAACATCTCCGGGAACTAGGTGTGGGATCCTAGTGCCAACCTGAGTCTGATTGGCAGTGGCTGGGAAAGTGGATCTGCTTCCTCAGCCGTAACGCTCTCCTATGTGGTCTTGGCCGGGATCCACCGTTGCTCAGCGGGTTTCGAGCAGAGGGATTGACTTTTGGAGCACGGACTAAAGGGAGAGGAGCCGGGGGTGGTTGCCTTTGGCGGCACGGAGCGCTTAAGACACTTCGGGAGAAAAATGGTTGAGGATCCGGGGGGATTGCAATGTCCTCGTCTCAATCGAAATGACCTCATTATGGGATCCCCACCTGGGCGCAGATTTGCCCCTGTCGGTCGAACAACGTCACCGCCAACAGCAGGGATCGACCGGCATACTTTTGCACATAGCCTGTGGCTCGCTCCAGGATTTGGCGAGCCAACTCCTGCATCACGGGTGCTGCCCAGCCAAGGCCATCCAGATGGTGCACCGCTGCCTCTACTGTCCGCAACTCCAGCACTTGCCGTGCCTGTTCTGCAGTTCCCCCACGCCGGATCAGGGCTGCCGCCAGAATTTCCAAGCGGGCATCGGCCACGTGGCTGGAAGTGGTGAAGATCCCCCCTGCCAGCTTGATCAGCTTGCCGTGGTAGCCGATCAAATGAATGGACTCCGCCCCCCGCAGCGCCGCTTCCACCAGCAACGGCCCTATCCAATTGGCTACTCGCAGGATCTGGTTTTCCGGGATCCCTTGCCCCAGCGCCACCTGCTGCCCATGGCTGCCCACGCAAAAGATCAAATGCTTGTGCCGCTCCAACTTTTGTTGCAGCTCTTGGCGGGCTTGCTCTAAGCTCTCAACACTTGAGGAAGGCTCCACCTCCGCCCGCGTTCCCAACAGGGCCAGCCCTTCCAGCACCCCAAAAGCGGCATTGGATGTGCGCTCGGCCAGCAGCTTTCCTTCAGGCAAGATAATGCGAACCCGCAACCGGCAATCGGGGGGGATCCCCGGCAAAAGATTGATCTCAAACAAACGGCGGGCATAGGCATAAATGGCCGGGCTGCCATCGGTGCGTCGCCCCAGCCCTTCCCCGGCTTCCAAGATCAAGGGGGGATCCTCGGGATCCCTCTCCTCCAACCTCACCCAAGCCCAGACCGGTGTGTCGCGGGTGAGATCCAGGTGGGGGCCGGGATCCGAGCGGGTAATGGCCAGAGCTGTTGTCTTCTCCAAGGCAGCTACCTGCTCCACCGGGATGTGGATCCAAGCCTCAAGGGACTGGGGCTCAGCCTGCACCGCAATCGCCAAGCGCCCCCCTTCCTTCTCCAAAGGGATCCCCAGAAGGTGGTGAAGAGCAGCTCTGGCCGAAGCAACGGCGAAAACCGGCAAGGTATAGCCCCGCGGTCGGGATCCCTGAACAGCATCCTGCATCTGCACAGATTTTTGCTTCGGAAATGGATGACCGGAAAACCAAAATCTCCGGAAAATGCACACCTCAATTGTGGCTTGTGAGAGAACCCAGGAGTTTCGGGGAACACCTCCCGGAAGCAATCGTTAAATGATCTGGGGGAAGAAGAGGGGATCCGAAATTTGCCTTTTTCAATGAAGGTAGTCGAAAACTGGGGCAGCTATGAGCGAAGCAGTGCAGCACTACCTTGAGCGTCTGGAGTCGCAAATACAGGAGCTAAAAGCTGCCATCGAGCGGATGCCCGAGCAGGTGGTGGCTGTTCTCCTGGCTACCCAGGAAGCCAAAAAAAACACCCCCGCCCCCTCCCGTTACAGCGTTCTAATCTCAGACTTGGTGGAAGATGGCAGCCACAACTTCCTGCTGGATGATGAACCCACCGTGGTGAGCAACCGCAGCATGGGGCATGAGCTGGCCCCCGAAGCCCAAATACAGCGCCTGAGTGCCCAGTTAACCGCTGCCTACAACCGCATTGCCGCCCTTGAGGAGCAGCTCTTGGCCCAGCGCTTGCAACACTAAACCAAACCGACAGTCGTCCGGACCGGTCTGGAAAGGCTTCAACGGGGAACAGCAGAGGGCTTGCCTTTGCGTTGCACATCCTGCATCTGGAAGCCGTGTTTGCGCAGCTCTTGATCCAGCACCAGCTCGTTTTCCACGTGATCCACAAACAACACGCCGTTGAGGTGGTCGATTTCGTGCTGGATCACCCGCGCCAGCAAATCGTCCGCTCGAAGGGTGCGGGGCCGCCCCGTTTCATCCTTAAACGAAACCACAATCCCTTCTGGGCGCACGACCTCGCAAAACACCCCCGGAATGCTTAGACAACCCTCCTGCCCGGCAACGGCCTCGCCAATGTACTCCCGGATCTCCGGGTTGATCAGCACCAGCGGTGGCACCTCCGGCTTATCGGGATAAAGATCCACCACAATCATGCGCTTGGGAATGCCAACCTGCGGAGCCGCCAGACCAATCCCATCGAAGCTGTACATGGTCTGCAGCATGTCCCGGGCAAGCTGGCGGATCTCGTCGTTGACCTGGCTGATGCGCTTGGCCGGCTGCCGCAGCACCTTGTCCCCCATGCGATAAATGCGCAGGGGCGGATGCTTCAGCTTCACTTTGGGAACAGCAACAGAAAGGGTAGCCACCATCCGGCAGATCTCTTCAGAATAAACAGCAGGTATCGGGTCTGGATCCCCATTCTACATTCAGTCCTGGTTGTGCTGAAACCATTGTTGCCTAGCTCTCCTCTCCCTTTGGAGAGGGGGTAGAGGCTTGTTTGGGATGATCATGGCTCAGGGTTGCCGTCGCCAGCCTCTGGAAGTCGTTGGGCCTGTTGGTCAATTCCCTGCTTAAAGCCCAAGGCCACCAAAATATTGGAGAGGGTGAGAAAAGCCTCTGCCCCTCCATGCAAGGGATCCACATTGGCCAGGGAAGTGCCGTAGTGCATCTGAGCGTACAGCCCTGCCGGGATGCTGACGGCCACAAAAAGCAACAACAGCCAAAATCCAACCAAAGCCAAACGTGGGATCCGGCGCAGCCGCGACAGGAAGAATAAAAAGACCAGGTAGGGGAACAAAGAAAGGGCAAATAAACTGTTCATCGCCTAGTCGGGATCCCCCTCCTGTGCAGGCTCGTCGGCTCTCTCAGCTCGCCAAATGCGGTAGGCAGCCCAAGCCAGGGTACAGTTGCCCAGCAAGGTCAAGCTGGCCTGTGCAGTGACCACCCAGTCCAACTTGGGGTCGTTGTCAAACCAGTGCCAGGTGATTGCGCACATTGCCCCCGACAAAGCGGGCAGCATCGCCCAGCTCAAACTTCGCCATTCGGGCTGGCCCACCCGCTCCCCAAATTGCCACACGAGCACAATAGCAGCGATCCACTCCAAGACGCTGGCAATGTGAATCCACCAGGTGGGAAGCGAAAGGGCGTGCATCAGGCGCTGAGGGAATGACGCAGCAGTTGGCGGTAAGTGGCCTCCTGCAACAGCATTTGCTTGTGCAGTTTGACCAAAATGTCTTTGGCCTGCTCGGGGCTCATGCGAGAAACCAAGGTCTCGAAAGCCCGCTGGCGAAATTGCTGCTCCAAAGAGAGCTCTAGCGTTTCATCCATCATTATCACCTCAGGGTGCTCAGGTAGAGAGGTCTGCAAAGAGTTCCAACAGCTCAGATCTGGCCAGGTGGCGCAAACAGGATAATACATATCTTAACAAATCGCAACAACGTGACAAGATGCCGGATCTCGACGTGCCGGAAGGGAGCTTGGCCGAGGCGAGGGCAGAGAACCTCAACCCAGTGGCAGAAAAAGTACAGGCCCGTCAAGTTGGACAAAGGTGCATTTTGGATGGGGAAGGGGGAAGATTTTCCGGCAGGGATCCCTTTACATCCTTTCACGTTGTGCGACTTAGCAAGGCTCCATGATAGAAGTGAAGTACTCTGGAGCTTTGTTGCCACCCTTGCTGATTGGTGACTTACTTTGCTTGAATTGCCATGACCATTTTTGTGGGGAACCTAAACTATAAAGCCTCAACAGAAGAACTGAAAGCTTTCTTCCAGCAGAGGTGGAACGTTAAGTCGGTTACAATCCCGATAGACCGAGAGACAGGTCAGACACGAGGCTTCGCGTTTGTGGATCTGGCAACCGAAGCTGAGGAGGACGAAGCCATCGAGAGCGCGAACGGGCAGGAATTCATGGGCCGGCCTCTGCGTTTGGATCGAGCCAGGCCCCGCCGCCAAGCCTAAGCAAAGATTGTTCAACCCTGGGTTTGCCATTCTGGACAACCAAAGGACTCCGTCCCGCTAACGCGAACGGCAAAGTTTATCCCAACAGATGGGAGAGCTGCAAAGTCTCCAAGAGCGCCCAAGATGGTAAGGTTGCTACATCTTTCCGACATTCATCTGGGCAGTGGTCTTGCCTACGGCCACATTAACCCAGCTACCGGCCTGAATACCCGTTTGGAAGATTTTGTAGCTTCTTTGCGCTTGTGCATTGACCATGCTCTCAACCAAGCGGTGGATCTGGTGTTGTTTGGGGGCGATGCTTTCCCCGATGCGACACCCCCCCCTCTCCATCAAGAGCTTTTTGCCCAACAGTTTCGCCGCCTGGCCGATGCAGGGATCCCAACCGTCCTGTTGGTGGGCAACCACGATCAGTACGGGCAGGGACAGGGAGGCAACAGCCTGGCTATCTACCGCGCTTTGGGGGTCTCAGGCTTTATTGTGGGGGACAGACTGGAAACTCATCGGATCGAAACTCGCGGTGGCCCGGTGCAGGTGACCACTTTACCTTGGCTGAGTCGCTCTGCTCTACTCGCCCAACAGGAAAGCTTGGCGCTTGAAGGGGAAATCCTCGCGCATCAGCTCCTGCAGCGCCTCCGCCTAGCCCTAGAAGGGGAGATCCGCACCCTGCAGCCAGGGATCCCGGCGATTTTGTTGGCTCACGTCATGGTGGAGACAGCCCGCTACGGAGCAGAACGCCATCTTTCGGTGGGCAGAGGATTTACGGTGCCCCTTTCGCTGCTGGCTCGGCCTGCCTATCAATAT
Source organism: Thermostichus sp. MS-CIW-23 (assembly GCF_054059455.1). Classification (NCBI taxonomy): domain Bacteria; kingdom Bacillati; phylum Cyanobacteriota; class Cyanophyceae; order Thermostichales; family Thermostichaceae; genus Thermostichus; species Thermostichus sp. MS-CIW-23. The sequence goes on from NZ_JBSSCC010000004.1 coordinate 66,231, forward strand.
GTTGCCTTGGGGCATGTACACCGTCACCAGGTGCTGTGTCGGGATCCCTTGATGCTCTATCCCGGCAGCATTGAGCGGGTGGATTTTGGCGAAGAAAAAGAGGAAAAAGGCTGTGTGCTGGTGGAAGTCACCCCTACGGGGGCCAGCTATGAATTTTTGCCCCTGCCAACCCGTACCTTTCACACCATTCGCCTGGATCTGAGCGCAGATCCACCCCAGCAGGCGCAGTCCAAGCTGCTGGCCGCCATCGCCAAGGCCCCCGTGGCCGGCTCCATCCTGCGGTTGATCTACCGCATACGGCCCGACCAGCTAGAGTGCATTGATGAGCGGGCTCTGCACAACGCTCTTGCCCCTGCTTTTAGCTACACCATCGCCCCAGAAGTGGTCAGCCCCAGCCGCATCCGTCTGCCGGGATGGGATCCCAGCCGACTTGAGCCCCTGACGGCTCTGGAGCAGTATTTGGCCAACCGCAGCGATCTGGCCCCCTTGCACAACGATTTGCTGGCCGCCGCCCGTCAGTTGTTGGAGGAATATGCGGATCCCTTGCAGGACTGGGCCCCCAACTGGGAGGAGCTGGGATCTTCAAGCCTTGCCCCAGTGGAAGAGGAGCAGTTGCCTTTGTTTTGATTGGTTTTGAGATGCTCTCTTTGTCGCCTCAGGGTTCATAGGGGTGGGGATGGGGGATCCCTGTAGAAGAAATCAGGACAGGAGTGCTCGCCAAAGCTGCGGGCTCCTCAAGTTTCAAGTGATCTGAATCACTTCGAAATGGCAAAAAGCAACACAAACTGGGAATCGGGTTGAAGACGTTGGCAACGACGGCATCAGCTCACTCACAGGGAACTGACTCAGACTGGTAGACCTCACACTGCCAGTCTTTTTTTGTTTAGGGCCTGGGGGCTGTGAAGTCGCAGCGAGCGGGGGATCCCTTTCTAGCATTCATGAAATTCCCATCTTCTTTTCTATAGAGTCAGTCTATTAAATCTATAGAGTCTGTATATTAAAAGACAAATAACGATCTGTTCTCGGCAGAGGCTACCAATTTGTCAAGTGGGCGTCAAGTGTGCCAAGTGTACAGAAGGTTAGTTCTCAGGGAATTTATTTTCTCACAACAATAGGTATGCTGTAGAAACAGCATACTATGGAGAAGTAGGTTCTATGGACAGTATCCTTTGGTTTCTCTTGATCGGAGCCCTGGCGGGTTGGCTGGCAGGGAATATTCGACGCGGTTACGGATTTGGATTGATAGGCAACATAATCGTTGGTGTTTGCGGGGCATTTTTTGGCGGGTTCCTCTTCGATTTGCTTGGCCTGTCGGCTACAGGTCTTTTGGGAAGTTTGTTGATGGCTACCGTTGGGGCTTTGGTTTTGTTGGCGTTAATTGGCTTCGTTCGTCGGGCTTGATCTTTAAACTGCTCGCAAGAGTTTGCGTTTTCGTTGCAATCTTGATTGAACATTTACTGGATTGAACATTTACTGGAGAAGGAGAATTTTTATGAGCATTCGTGTTCTTTCGGCAGCGATGATTGGCTTAGCCATCCCCAGCATGGGTCTGTTGACAATGCCATCTGCTTCTGCCCAGCACTTGTTTGATTTGGGAGTGCGCCAACTGCAGCCGGGCACCATCATTCCCGTCCAGAGCTTCAAGGGAGAAGAGCCCCAGTACTTCAGTCCCAACAGCACCCACCCACTTACCCTGCGGGTAGCCCAGGACATCTACAACGGCAGCGGCCAATTGGCGATTCCAGCAGGCAGCGAGGTGCGAGGCAGCTTGCAACCGACTCAGGGAGGGGCCAGGTTCTTCGGCACGGCTTTGATTGCCAATGGGCGACTTTACTCGGTACAGATGTCTTCTGATTTGATCCACTGATTTGATCCACACTGAGAAAGACCCGCGCCACTATTCTGCCGAAGCGATTGCTCAAGATGCAGCCATTGGTGCTGTGGGGGGTACGGTGCTGGGCTTGCTCACAGGAGGCGTTTCTGCTTTAGGGGTTATTGGCGGAGCCGGAGCCGGAGTAGCGGTGGGCAATATCACGGCACCTCAAGTCGTGGTGTTGCGCCCTAACCAAACGATTAACTTGGCTTTGGACAGTCCGGTGCGTCTGTGATCGACAAATTTTTGATCTGGTTTTGATTTGGTTTGATCTGGAAGCAAAAAGGATCCCGGTTTTAGGCCGGGATCCCTGTTTGGTTTTAGGGATTTTTTCGAGGAACACCACCTTCAGTGCAAGTAGGTGTAGGCCCGCAGATTGTCTTCAAAGTGCTGCTGCAAGGCGCGGGCTTGATCCAGCGTGATCTGCCCTCGCTGCAGGGCGGTCTCGGTGGCTTGGTGGAGGGTCTCCACCAGATCTTCGCTGTTGTACTGCACCCAGCTCAGCACCTCGCCGATGGTGTCCCCCTTGATGACTTGGGAAACGTGGTAGCCGCCGGGGCGGGAGCGGATATGCACCGCGTTGGTATCGCCAAACAGGTTGTGCAGATCTCCGAGAATCTCCTGGTAAGCGCCCCCCAGAAACACCCCCAGCAGGTAGGGATGTCCGTTGGGGTCGTGCAGCGGCAAGACCGAGGTGATCTGCCCATCTTCGCCGAAGAAGCGGTTGATCTTGCCGTCGCTGTCGCAGGTGAGATCGGCCAGGGTGGCCCATTGGCGTGGCTCCTCATCCAGACGGTGGATGGGCATGATGGGGAAGACCTGGTCGATGGCCCAGCTATCCGGCAGGGATTGGAATAGAGAGAAATTGCCGTAGTAGATGCTGGCCAACATTTCGTCCAGATCCAAGAGATCCACCGCCACCGGATGCCCCGCTTGGTGCTGCTCGTAGGCCAAGGTGCAGATCTTGTCGGAGCAGTTCCAGAACAGCCGCTCCACTTCAGCTCGCTCCTGCAAGCTGAGGGATCCCTCAATGAACTGGCGCAGGGCGGCCTCCTTCAGCTCCTGACAACGGCGATAGTTGACCACCAGAGTATCGGGCTGGATTTGGTAGTAAAGCTGGTTTAGCTTCTGGATCACCTCCGCATCGGAAGTGAGCTGGGTGGGCATGGGGTAGGGGCTGGCAGCGTTGACATCTTGCACGTCAAACACCAGCACCGACTGGTGGGACATGAGGGCGCGTCCGCTTTCGGTCACCAGTACCGGCGGCTGGATCCCGTGGGGTTCCAGGGCGGTGAGCACGGTCTGCACCACGGTGGCGGCGTAGTCCTCCATGCTGTAGCTCTGGGAAAAAGGATTGGGGGACTGGGATCCGTCGTAATCAACCCCCAAGCCGCCGCCGATATCCAGGTAGCCCATGGGTGCCCCCAGCTTGGTGAGTTCGATGTAGATTTGGCTGGCTTCCCGCACGGCTCGTCCATGCACGCTCACCATCGAGATCTGGGAGCCGATGTGGTAGTGCAACAGGCGCAGACAATGCAGCTTGCCCGCTTCCCGCAGCCGTTCCACCACTTGCAAAATCTCGGTGGCCGTCAGGCCGAACTTAGCCCGATCCCCAGCCGAGGTGCCCCAGCGTCCACTGCCCTGGGCGGAGAGTTTGGCCCGCACCCCCAAGATGGGGTCGATGCCCAGTTGGTCGGCAGCCTCCAGCACCAGCTCCAGCTCTTGCAGCCGCTCCAAAACGATGATCGGGGTGCGCCCCAGCCGCTGGGCCAAGAGGGCCGTCTCCATAAAGTCGCGGTCTTTGTAGCCGTTGCAGATCAACAAAGCCCCAGGAGTATCCAGCAGAGCCAGGGCAATCAACAGCTCCGGCTTGGATCCCGCCTCCAGGCCAAAGTGGTAGGCACGACCGTGTTTCACCACTTCTTCTACCAGGTGGCGCTGCTGGTTCACCTTGACGGGATAGACCCCTCGATACACGTTGGGGTAGCCAAAGCGCTGGATGGCCTGCTGAAAGCTCTCGCAAATCCGCCGCATGCGGTCGGCCACGATCTCGGGAAAGCGAATCAAGAGGGGCAACTGCAGGCCCCGCGCCACCAGATCCATCACCAAGTGGTACAGGTCAATGCCCGGTTCCTGCTGCTGTAAGCCCTGTGGGGTCACCTCCACATGACCGGCGGCGTTGATACGGAAGTAGGGATCCCCCCAACCTGAGATGCGATAGAGCTTTTCGCTGTCTCGCAGTGTCCAGGGAGAACGAGTCAAAGTCGGCATAGTAGTCCCCCAGATACCGAGATGTGAACAGCGCAGGATTTCTGCACAGAATCCACAATATATTGCCATATTCCAGAATATGTCAAGATTTTTCTGGTGCGGGGGGACTCAGGCCCAAAAACCGCTAAGCCTTGCCAGACAAGGCTTTGGCTTGAGGATCTCTGTGCAACTGCCGCAGAACTCAGCTCGCTCAATCTCTTGTTTGCGCTGTTTTTCTTTGTTTTTCTCTTGAATTCTCCATTTTCTGTCTTTCCTTTCTGGACTTGGGTTGGATCCTGAGTTTTGCTGGGAAGCGTAGCGAGGAATACGGGGATGGCGCAGAGGGAAAAGACAGCCACCTGGGGAAAGTGGGCCACGCACGGGATCCCAAGAGCTCTCGCCGGCAACCCTTGACAGGGCCCCGCAGGCAAGACAAGGATCGGGGCGGTGACCTCGGAGAACCTGAACCATGGCTCAACTGCCCCGCTTCCGTCGCCGAGAAGTGTTGCTTTCTTTATTGGCCACCGGCGCTACCTTGAGCGCCTGCCAAAGGGGATCCCGTTCTGACCAACCCAGCGGCAGGGATCCCGTTCCTGCCTCCCGCAGCCAGCCCGCCGACAAAATTTTGCTGATCAACGGAGCCGGGGCCACCTTTCCGGCTCCTCTTTATTTGCGCTGGTTTTCCGATTACCGCCAGGTGGATCCCAAGGTGGAGATCAATTTCCAACCGGTGGGCAGCGCCGCTGGGATCCGGCAATTTATTGACCAGACAGTGGACTTTGCCGCCAGTGATGTGGCCATGACCGATGCCGAGATCGCCGAGGTGAAGCGGGGTGTGGTCATGATCCCGATGACCGCAGGCAGCATTGCCGTGGGTTACAACCTGCCGGGGATCCCTTCTGGACTCAAGCTGTCTCGACCCGTTTTGGTGAAGATCTTTCGCGGCCAAATCGACCAGTGGCGGGATCCGGAGATCCTGGCCCTGAACCCGGAGCTAACCATTCCCGATCTGCCCATCACCGTCTGCTACCGCTCCGATGGCAGCGGCACCACCGATACCTTTACCCGCCACCTGGCGGCCATCGATCCGGCTTGGGCCTCGGAAGTCGGTGCTGGCATGTCGCTGGAGTGGCCGGTGGGCATTGGGGTGAAAGGCAACGAGGGCATGAGCGCCCAAATGCTTCTCAGCGAAGGGGTGATCGGCTACGTGGAGTCGGTCTATGCCCGCGAGCTGGATCTGTCGGTGGCAGCTCTGGAGAACCGCCGCGGCGAGTTCATTCTCCCCTCCCCGGAAGCCTCGGCCCTGGCCTTGAGCGAAATTGAGCTGCCGGAAAACCTGCGGGCTTTTGTGCCGGATCCCGCTGGCCCTGGAGCGTATCCCATCGTCACCTACACCTGGATCCTGACCTACCGCCGGTACTCGGATCCCGCCATGGCCGCCGCCCTGCAAGCTGTGCTCCGCTGGGCCCTTACCGAAGGACAAGCCCTGGCCGAGGAGATGGGCTACCTGCCCCTGGCCGCAACCGTTGTGAACCGCGGCCTGGAGGCGCTGCAGCTTATCCAGAGCTAGCCTGGCAGCAGTCCCCCAAGAGTTGCCAATAGCTGCCAACCCAGGCCATACCCCAAGCGGCACCGAAAGCAAGGCTGCTGCAGGTACGGAGATCCGTAACCGGTCTGCCCTTCAGCCCCGAGAAATGGGCGGCATTCTCGCCCTGGCCTCGCCAACCAGCTGGTTAGGATCGACCCAGGAAGTGACCAAGCATCTGCCGGATTTTCACAGATTGGCTGCCCAAGCTACTTCACACAGGCTGGCGGCGGTAACCGAAGCAATGTACTCAAGAAGAGGAGAATAAGGAGCCGATGGGAAAAGTTGTAGGAATTGACCTGGGCACAACCAACTCGGTTGTCGCCGTAATGGAGGGGGGTGTCCCCACCGTCATCGCCAATGCTGAGGGTACTCGCACCACGCCCTCGGTGGTTGCCTTCACCAAAGATGGAGAGCGCCTGGTGGGCCAGATGGCACGCCGCCAAGCGGTGCTCAACCCGGAAAACACGTTTTACTCGGTTAAGCGGTTCATCGGTCGTAGGTACGATGAGCTGAATGCCGACTCCAAGCGGGTCTCCTACCAGGTACGGCGGGATGAGCGGGGCAATGTCAAGTTATACGCCCCCCGCCTGAACAAGGAATTTGCGCCGGAAGAGATTTCGGCCATGGTGCTGCGCAAGCTAGCGGATGATGCCAGCCGCTACCTGGGCCAGCCGGTCACCCAAGCGGTGATCACGGTTCCTGCTTACTTTAATGACTCGCAGCGGCAGGCCACCAAAGATGCGGGCCGCATTGCCGGTTTGGAAGTGCTGCGCATCATCAACGAGCCGACAGCAGCCTCTTTGGCCTACGGCTTGGACAAGCGCAACAACGAGACCATCCTCGTCTTCGACCTGGGCGGCGGCACCTTCGACGTGTCCATCCTGGAAGTGGGGGATGGTGTTTTCGAGGTGAAATCCACCAGCGGCGATACGCAGTTGGGCGGCGATGACTTCGACAAGAAGATCGTCGATTGGATGGCCGAGCAGTTTAAGCAAATGGAAGGGATCGACCTGCGGCAAGACCGGCAGGCGCTGCAACGGCTAACGGAAGCTGCGGAAAAAGCCAAGATCGAGCTGTCCAGCGTTTCCGAAACCACCATCAACCTGCCCTTCATCACTGCCACTGCCGATGGGCCCAAACACCTGGAGCTGAAGCTCTCCCGCGCTCAATTTGAACACCTCTGTGCCGACCTGCTGGAGCGCTGCAAGGGGCCGGTGGAACAAGCCCTGCGGGATGCCAAGCTCACCAAAGCCGACATCAACGAAGTGGTGCTGGTGGGGGGATCCACCCGCATTCCGGCGGTGCAGCGGCTGGTGAGGGAGCTGCTGGGCAAAGAACCCAACCAAAGTGTCAACCCCGATGAGGTGGTGGCGGTTGGGGCGGCCATCCAAGCGGGTGTGCTGGCGGGCGAAGTCAAAGACGTGCTGCTGCTGGATGTCACCCCCTTGTCCTTGGGGGTGGAAACCCTGGGCGGCGTGGCCACCAAGCTCATCCCGCGCAACACCACCATCCCCACCCGCAAGTCGGAGATCTTCTCCACTGCCGAAGATGGGCAGACCTCTGTGGAAATCCACGTGGTGCAAGGGGAGCGGGAGCTGGCCCGCGACAACAAATCTCTGGGCCGCTTCAAGCTGGACGGGATCCCGCCGGCCCCCCGCGGTGTGCCCCAGATCGAGGTCACCTTCGACATCGACGCCAACGGCATCCTCAAGGTGACGGCCAAAGACAAAGGCAGCGGCAAAGAGCAGAGCATCTCCATCACCGGCGCCTCTACTTTGGATAGCAAAGAGGTGGAGCGCATGATTGCTGAGGCAGAAAAATACGCTGCCGAAGACCGGGCCCGCCGGGAGAAAATTGAGCGCCGCAACAAGGCTGATTCTCTGGCCTACCAGGCCGAGCGGCAGTTGAAGGAGTTGGGCGACAAGATCTCCTCCAGCAAACGCAGCCAAATCGAGACTCTGGTGCGAGAACTGCGGGAGGCCATCCAGCGGGAGGACGACAGCGCCATCCAGAGCAAAGAGCGGGAGCTGCAAGAGGCTCTCTACGCCATGAGCAGCGAGCTGTATCAACAGCCGGGGGCCTCCTCTGGCCCCACTCCCGGCTCAGGGAAAACCTCCGGCGGCAGCGATGATGTGATCGATGCCGACTTCACCGAGAGCAAGTGACTGCTCAGGGATCCCTCCGTGGGCCGCGGGCCCAGGGCGGATCCCGCCCTTAGTTGTAGCGCCGATAATGAGGAGGGACGGGATGGGCGATGGCGTCTAGCCCGCCTCCTCATTTTCTTCAGTAGGTCGGAGGGAAGGAGCCCTTGCCGGGGACGCCTAGCCTCGTGGTTTTCTGCCCACTCTCAGCGATTTGCCTGCGGACGCCTCCATGCAAAACTTTAAGGACTACTACAAGATTTTGGGGGTCAGCAAAACGGCCACTGCCGATGAGGTGAAACAAGCCTATCGGCGCCTAGCCCGCAAGTATCACCCAGATGTCAACCCCAACGACAAAGCGGCTGAAGAGAAATTCAAAGACATTAACGAAGCCTACGAAGTTCTCTCGGATCCCGGCAAACGCAGGCAATACGACCAATTTGGCCAATACTATCAGCAGGGCGGGTTTCGCTCCAGCCGCGATGCCTACACCTACAGCAGCAGCCCCTTCAGCCAAGACTTTGGGGGGAGCGGATTTGGGGGGAGTGGCGTCGATTTCAGCCAATTTGATGATTTTCAAGACTTCATCGATCAACTGCTGGGCCGGGTGCGCAGCCAAACCACAGACCGCAGCAGCGGATTTTCGGGATCCACCGGCAACACCAGTTACGATGCTGAGGCCACCATCCAAATCAGCATTCCAGAAGCTTTTGAGGGGGGCAAGCGTCGCCTGCGGGTGGGCGGGGATCGCGTGCTCGAGGTAAACATCCCGCCGGGAATTACGCCAGGGAAGCGGATTCGCCTGCGCGGCCAAGGCCACCCCAACCCCAACGGCGGTGCCGGTGATCTGTACCTTAAAATTGAGCTGAAAGACCACCCCTTCTATCGCCTAGAGGGATTCGACGTTTACTGCGATCTGCCCATCAGCCCCAGCGAAGCGGTTTTGGGCGCCCAGGTGGAGGTGCCCACCTTGGAGGGGGTGGTGAAGCTGCGGATCCCACCTGGCATGCAGCCGGGGCGAAAGTTGCGGCTGGCGGAAAGGGGATTTCCCAAAGGCAACGGAGAACGGGGGGATTTTTACGTGGTGGTGCAGATCCATTTGCCCACCCAGATCTCCGAAGAAGAGCGAGAACTTTACGAAAGGCTGCAGCGGGTTCAATCCTACGATCCCCGCGCCACCCTTAAGCTCTAGCATTGATATTCTCCGATATTCTCCCACGGCCAAAGCCTCAAGATTCTTGACAAGCGCTCCGCGCCGCCTGAAAGCAGGAAGCCGCCCTTCTAGCTTGCTTCCGGTAGCGGTAGGGCGGGGCTGGAGGCCCAGCCTTGGGGTCAAGATGGGGTCCTGCTGGAATCTGGTTGCGTCGGCGGGACGGGAGCTGCATTTGCTTCCAGAGGTTCCTGACGAGAGCATCCCTGGCTCCATTGCAGTTGCCGCAGGATCCCGCGCAACAAGGCCACCTCGGCTACGGTCAGGCCGGCTCGCTGGAAGAGGGCGCGAAACTTGAGCATTTTGCGGCGGGCTGTGTGGGGGTGCAGGTAGCCAATTTGCAGCAACAGCGCTTCTAAGTGGTCGAAAAATCCCTCCAGCAGCTCGAAGGGGGCAAGCCTTTGAGGCGAGGGCATAGGAGGAGCAGGGGAAGGGCTCTGGCAGACGAGGGTGTACAGCTCATAGCAACAAATGGCCACGGCTTGGGCCAAGTTTAAAGAGGGATAGGTCGCATCGGTGGGGATCTGGATCTGGCGATGGCAAAGGGCCAGCTCCTCGTTGCTCAAGCCGCGATCTTCGGGGCCAAACACAAGGGCAGCAGGGCCGGCGGCCAGCAGGGCAGGGAAGGCTTGGCGAGGAGACTGAATTTGCCATTCGGGTGGGTAGGTTTGGCTGCGCCCCGTTGTCCCGAAAACCTGCACACACCCTTGCAGGGCTTCGGGCAAAGTTTGCACCTTCCGGGCTTGATGGAGCAGGTCTGCCCCATGCACGGCTGTGGTGATCGCTTCCATATCGAGGGGATCGCATTGGGGATCCACCAGCACCCACTGCCTGAAGCCCATGTTTTTCATCACGCGGGCAATGGCGCCGAGGTTGCGCGGCCCAGCCGGCTGCACCAATACAAGCCGTACCTGCGCCAGTTGTTCAGGGCCAGAGTGGGGTAATATCGGCATCAGGTTGGGATCCCCCAGAGTGCCTAGAGTAGAGAAGAGGAGCTTGATTTTGTCATAGATTGCATCCATGGGATCCGCATACCGTTGTTGGCTGAGCTTGATTTGTCTGGTGTTGGTGGGATGCTGCTGGGGATCCCCGGCGCTGGCTGCCCCTTCATCGCTGGCAGGGCCGGCTCAGGTATCGCCCCAGCTCGTTCGCGATAGCGACTCAGAGCGGTTTTCTCTGGCCGAGGCGCGGCAGCGGCTGGAAGCCATTGCCGAGGTCATGCGCTCGATTCGCCTGTGCAACCGGCCCAACTGCCGCTACCGAGATATCGCTGTGGACGTGTGGCCTGTGGACATATCCATCCCCAATGGTGGTGCCGAGCCGTTCTACGAGGGCAGCATCGACGCCATTATCGACCGTCCTTCCGGCAGCTTGGATAAAGCCCACTACCGGCTGCAGTTTCGCCAGGGGCGCTGGCAGTTGCTGGGGGGCGAAGAGGTGTCCGATGTCTCTTCCTTTTTCTTTGAGGGAGATACCTACGAGGTGTTCAGCGCCTACGGCACCCGCAGCCACAAAGCCAAGTTGGCAGATGCCAGCAGCAACCTGCGCGTGGGCTATCGGGAGCTGTATTACCGCGTTTTCGACCAGGGCCAAGAGCGTTTGCACTAGCGCTGCGGAGCACGATGAGAGGCCGGCAACACACCTTAGCCAGCTCTATTGCCCTAGAAGGCGTTGGCCTGCACACCGGCCTGCCAATTGGCTGCAGTCTGCATCCAGCTCCTGCCGGCAGCGGTCGGGTTTTTGTGCGGGTGGATCAACCGGGATCCCCTGAGATCCCGGCTCGGTTGGGATCCCTGGCCCCTGCCCATCTCTGCACCCTGTTGCAGCAGGGATCCCCCTCTGTTCAAGTGCAGACGGTGGAACACCTGCTGGCCGCCCTTTACATCCTGGGCATTGACAACTGCCGCATCGAGGTGGAGGGGCCGGAGCTGCCGATTCTGGATGGCTCTGCCCTGCCCTTTGTAGAGGCCATTGCCCAGGCCGGGATCCAGGCCCAAGATCAGCCAGCCCTGCTGGGGGTGATCCAAGAACCGGTCACTGTCTGGGCGGGGGAAGCCTTTGTCAGCGCCCTCCCCCATCCTACAGCCCGCTTTACCTATGGCATCGATTTTGCCGATTGCCCGATTGGAGAACAGTGGCTGAGCTGGAGGGAGAACAGGCCGGATTTTGTCCAGTCCATTGCGCCGGCCCGCACCTTCGCCCGCCAGCAGGATGTGGAGCTGGCCCGGGAACGGGGGCTAATCCAGGGGGGCAGCCTGGAAAATGCCATTGTCTGTAGCCAAACCGAGTGGTTGGGGCCATTGCGCTACCCAGATGAGCCGGTGCGCCATAAGCTGATAGATTTACTAGGAGATCTCAGCCTCCTGGGCTGCCGACTGCAGGGGCACATTGTGGCCTACAAGGCGGGCCATGCCCTGCACCACCGTTTGGCCGAGCAGTTGCTCAAGAGTGGATCCCTGCTGATCCATGAAGAGCAAGGGGGAGAAAGAGATCCGGTTGCGTAGCCACAACCCTGCCATCCTCAGGTGCGACAGCGGTGCCGAGCACTTTTCTTCAAGGGGATCCGCTCTATTGGAATCTCTTGATCTCTTCTCCGTAGATCCCTGGGTGCTCTTTTGGCTGAGTTCTGGCCTGCTTCCTCCCCATCCGGGGTTTCAGTTTTGTCTTCTGTCTCCACGGGTTCACCATGGCCTCTGATGTCTCCCCTCCTCCCCTTCTCTCGGCTGAGGCAGCCGCTCAATTGGCAACCGCTCCCCCCGTCTTCACAACGGAGCAGATTTTGGAGATCTTGCCCCATCGCTATCCTTTCTTGCTGGTGGATCGGGTTGTGGAGTATCAACCGGGGCAACGGGCAGTGGGCCTGAAAAACGTCACCTTCAACGAGCCCTTTTTTCAGGGGCATTTCCCCAACCGACCCATCATGCCCGGCGTCCTAATCGTCGAGGCCATGGCCCAGATAGGGGGGATCGTGTTGACCAAGTTGCCGGACGTGGCCGGGCGTTTGGCCCTGTTTGCCGGGATCGATGGCGTTCGCTTTCGCCGCCCGGTACTGCCGGGGGATCAGCTGCTGCTCTCCGCCGATTTGCTCACTATTCGCCAGAGGCGCATTGGCAAGATGTTCTGCCGCGCTCAGGTGGGAGGGCAACTGGTAACCGAGGGGGAGCTGATGTTCTCCCTGGTGGATTGATGGGCCAACAGCGGCCATCCAGGAGGCGCTCCGGTGTGGGTGTTCTCGCAATTGAGATAAAGTGTTGGCATAGGGAGATGGCTCAGGGGCTGCTTGCGCCTTTCTGTCGGGATACGGTAAACATGTTGTCGCGACAGTGGGGCGTAGCTCTAAGGCTCATCTCCCCTGGAGTCAAGTCTTGGTGATCCTTCGCAGGGTTGGGAGCGTAACCACAGTTGCTGGCTAGGTCGGAAATGAGTTCGTTCGCTTCAGCGGGATCCACTCCCAACATCTCTGCAAGTGCGCCGCACCGCTCACGGGAGCGGATTCATCCCACTGCGGTGATCCATCCGAAAGCTGAGCTGCACGAAACGGTGCAGGTTGGCCCCTATGCGGTGATCGGCGAGCATGTTCGCATTGCTGCCCATACGGTGGTGGGGGCCCATGTGGTGATCGATGGCTGGACGGAAATCGGCGAGGGCAACCACATTTTTCCGGGAGCAGTTGTGGGCACCGAGCCTCAGGATCTGAAGTACAGCGGCGCCCCCTCTCAAGTGGTAATCGGCAGAGGCAATCGCATCCGCGAGTTCGTCACCATCAACCGGGCTACCAATGAAGGGGAAGCCACCCTGATCGGAGATTACAACCTGCTGATGGCCTACACCCATGTCGCCCACAACTGTGTCATCGAAAATCAGGTGGTGATTACCAATGCTGTCTCTTTGGCCGGCCACATCCACATCGAGTCTCAAGCCCGCATCGGCGGCATGGTCGGGATCCACCAGTTCACCCGCATCGGGCGCTTGGCCATGGTGGGGGCGATGAGCCGGGTTGACCGCGACGTTCCCCCCTACATGTTGGTGGAAGGACATCCGGCTCGCATCCGCGGTCTGAACTTGGTGGGGCTGCGGCGAGCCCAAGGGATGGAGGGATCCCTGCCCTTGCTGCGGCAGGTCTACCGATTTTTGTACCGCTCAGGGTTGCCTTTGGAAAAAGCGCTGCAAACACTGCGCAGCAGCCTGTGTGTCGTTTGTAACAGCGGTGCGGAGGGAGAGCGCCATGTCCTTTCCCTACAGGGGAAAGAGTGGGTGGACGAGACGGGATCCCTGCAACATCTGCTGCAATTTTTGGAAGACTCCCTCTCCCAGCCCCAACGACGTGGCCCTCTGCCGGCCCTGCGCGGGAGGGGGGAAGATCCGCCGGTGCAGAGCACTTCAGAGCTGGATGACTAAAGATTGGGGTCGGGAGCGTAGCTCTAGTGAGCCACCTGTTCATCTGCACGGGCGAGGTCTCAGGGGATCTGCAGGCCAGCCATCTGATCGAAGAATTGCTGCGCCAACGCCCTCAGCTGCGCATCACCGCCGTGGGAGGGGAGCGCATGGCTGCTGCGGGGGCCCGTCTGTTGCACCGCACCACCGAGATCAGCTCTGTTGGCATTTTAGAGGCTCTTCCCTTTGTCGGCCCCGCCCTCTGGACGGAGTGGAAGATTCGCCGCTTTTTAGCCCAAGACCCGCCAGATGTGGCCGTGCTGGTGGACTACATCGGCGTCAACAGCCGCATTGCCCGTCTGCTGCAACGGCGGCAGATCCCTGCCGTCTATTACATTGCCCCCCAAGAGTGGGTGTGGTCGCAGGACGCCCGCCTCACCTACCAACTGGCCCAGCAGATGCGGCTGATGTTGGCAATTTTCCCTGAGGAAGCCCGCTACTACGCGGCGGCAGGAGCCCATGTCCAGTATGTGGGCCATCCCCTGTTGGATATTTTGGCCGCTGTGCCCAGCCGTGCTGCAGCCAGAGCCCAGTTGGGGATCCCTGCCGAGGCTACAGTGGTGGTGGTGGTGCCGGCTTCGCGTCGGCAAGAGCTGCGCTCGGTTCTGCCTGTCTTGCTCAAGGCCGCTCAGTTGTTGCAAGCTCACCTGCCTCAGGCACAGTTTTGGGTGCCCCTGGCCTCGCCCCGTTTTGCTGCCCCGATTGCGCGGGCTGCCCGCCGCCTTGGGCTCAACCTCACCCTTTTGGATCCCCAAGCTCTGCCCTTCTTCTCCCCCCACAAAGCTCATCACCTCGCCTTGGCAGCGGCTGATTTGGTGTTGGCCAAGTCGGGCACGGTGAACTTGGAGACGGCCATCTTAGGGATCCCCCAGGTGGTGATCTATCGCCTTAACCCCCTCACCTTCTGGATCGCCCGCCATTGGCTGAGGGTGTCGGTGCCCTTCATGTCTCCGCCCAACCTGGTGCAGATGCGCCCCATTGTCCCGGAGTTGCTGCAGGAGCAGGCCCAGCCAGAGAAGATTGCCCAACTGGCGCTGGAGTTGCTAACTCGGCCCGAACGCAAAGCCCAACTGCAAGCCGACTACGCCGCGATGCGGGCGGCCCTGGGAGAACCCGGCGTTCTGGCTCGCGCTGCCAAGGCCATCCTAGAGGTGTTGGATGGCGAAGCTGGATCGAAGCAGGATCCCTTCCGCCGCTAACTCCGGCGACCCAGCACCTGGGGCACGGCCCGTCCTCCCGCCAAGGCCGCTGTCGAATCCTCCTCTTCCAGATACTCAGCATCTTGGTTGACCCGCCACCCATCGTAGCGCCGTTCCCCTGCCACAATGTTGCGAGCGGCCAAGAGGCCCGTCATCATGGCGTGATCCTGGTTATTGTAGCGGTGCATGCCGTTGCGGCCTGCCACCTGCAAATTGGGCAGTGCTTCTTCCAAAAAGGTTCGAATGGTCTGGATGTGAGCTTGATAGCCGTGATTGTAAACCGGGTAGGCTTTCGGGGCGCGAATGACTGTGCCGCCCAAAACCTTTGCCTTCCCCAGCAGGCCCAACCGCTGCAATTCCAGCGTTGCCAAGGCCATCAAATCCCCATCGGTTTGTCCCCAAAAGGGATCCGTCGCTGAGCAAAAATACTCCAAACCCAAGCAGGTGACCGAGGGATCCGGAACCATGTCCGCGCTCCAATTCTTGAAGTTTTGGATACGCCCCACCCGCACCGAGGGATCGTGAATGTAGATCCAGTGATCTGGAAATAGGTTGGGCTCATCCACCAGCAAAGCCACCGTCAAAAAATCCCGATACCGCAGTTGTTCGGCAGCCTCTCGCACCGGCTCCGGTGCTGCAGGTACCAAAGCCCGCACCAGAGAGCGCAGCGGCATGGTGGAAATGAACTGCTCGCCGGTCACCCAAAAGGTCTCTCCCCCTTGAGAACAGGCTTGTACAGCTTGAACTCCGGCCCGGTTCCAGTGGATTGCCGTAACCTTGCGATCCAGTTGTACCGGCTGCCCGGCTTCTGCCAGCAAGGTTTGAACGCGCTCCCACATCTGGCCTGGCCCTAGGCGAGGATAGCGAAAGCGATCGATCAGGGTTTTGATCACCCCCTCTCGGTTGGGGAAAAAGGTTTTACGGATCAAAGAAGCCATCGACAGACCCTTGATCCGCTGGGCTGCCCAGTCGGCGCTGATCTCGTGACAAGGGATCCCCCACACTTTCTCGGTGTAGGTCTTAAAAAAAGTGCGATACAGCCGTTCCCCAAATTGGTTAATGACCCAATCTTCAAAAGATACAGGATTGGGCCTGGGAAAGAGGCGCGCCTTTAGGTAACTGAGCAGACAGAGGGTGGTAAACCCTGGCCCCAGTTTGGCAAAAACATCCGTAGGTCGAATTGGATAATCAAAGAAAACACCTCGGTAAAAAATGTGGGAAAGCCGACGGCAAACCTGCATTTCCGAGCCCAAAATCTCCGTCCACAGAGCCTCAATTTCCGCCGACTTGGAGAAAAAGCGGTGTCCACCGATATCAAAGCGATAGCCTTGGTAGGTTACAGTGCGGGATAGCCCCCCTACCTGCACCGGATCCGCTTCCAAAACCGTTACCGGGTAGCCCTGCTTGTTCAGCTCGTAGGCGGCACTCAATCCAGCTGGCCCCGCCCCGATCACCACTGTGGACTGCACTCTGGATAGCTGCCTTGAGGTACCATCTGGTAGTGGGGTCATTTCCTCAGAAATGTTCTCAGAAACAGTCATGGCAACTTCTCACACCACCTCGTCAATCCTAACGGAAATAGGTCTGTTCAAGGGATCCCCGGCCTGGGCGCGAAAGTGCTATGCCTACGGCACCCCGTCGGGAACCGCACCGCTAACGTGAAAGATTAAGCTGGAGACAGATTAGAGATCCCTTTTGTGTGCAAAGAAAGCCTTGGTGCTTCGCACCGCCGTCGCGAATGGCCGACTCTGTGGAGTGAATTTTGTGCAATCTCCCCCCATCCCCAATCCTGGACATCTGCTGACAAATGCTTCGCCGACAGTACTGTTGGCCGATGACGACCCATGCATACGCGGGTACTTGACCCACCTGTTGGTTCATGAAGGCTATCAAGTGGCAGAGGCTGAAGACGGCGACCAAGCCTTGCTGCTCTTCGGTCAAACTCAGCCTCAAATTGCCCTGCTGGACGCCCTCATGCCCGGCACGGATGGGTTCGAGTGTTGCCGCCGCCTGCGGGCTTTGGATGCGAATCTGCCCTGCTTGATGATTACCTCGCTCGAGGATCAAGCTTCCGTAGACAAAGCCTTTGCTGCCGGAGCCAGCGACTACATGACCAAGCCCATTCACTGGCCGATAATGCGTCAGCGCATCCAACACCTGATCAAGGCCCGCCAGAACTTGTTGAACCTACGCCAACAGGCGGCCCGCGAGCAAGCCCTGAACCGCATCGTCCGAGCCATTCCCACTTCTTTGCAGTTGGATCAAATCCTTGCTGCCGTCACCCGCGAGATAGGCCATCTGCTAGAGGCGGATCGGGTAAGCATCAGCATCTATCAGCCTCAGCAACAGCATTGGCGCATTGTCTCCGAGTACAGCACTCAACAGGATGGCTACCTGGGCTGTCTCATTCCCGATTCCGAAAGCCCCATTGCCCAGCAACTGAAGCAGGGGAAAGTGATGTTGCTGGAGGCAGCCGACCAAGCCAAAGACTGGGTCTACATCTCTGCCATGGCCAAAGCCTATCCTGGCAGTTGGCTGCTGGTACCGCTCTACGGTGGCGAAAACCCCGAATCTGGCCCGACCCACCCCACCCTTTGGGGCAGCCTGTGCCTACAACTGAAAACAGCACGTCCCGGTTGGCTGGCCACCAATCAGGATCTGATCTTGGCCCTGGCCGATCACCTCTCCATCGCCATTCGGCAGGCGGAACTGTTCCAACAGGTTCAGGAACTGAGCCGCACCCTGGAAGAAAAGGTACAGGCCCGCACCGCCCAACTGGATCGCCAAGTACAGGAATTGCAGCGGCTGGATCGCCTGAAAAATGACTTCCTTAGCACGGTGTCCCACGAGCTGCGCACCCTTCTTTCCAACATGAAAATGGCCATCCACCTGCTCAGCTCCGTCCTGCTGCCTGCCCAGGGCGCTCCCAGATCCCCGGATCTGGCCAAAATCTCTCAGTACTTGAAGGTGTTGGACAACGAATGTGAGCGGGAGATCAGACTGGTCGAGGATCTGCTGGAACTGCAGCAGTTGGAGATGCTCAAGGGACTCCGTCCCGCTAACGCGAACGGTTCACAGCGGCCCTGCTGGTTGGAGCTGCAAGAGTGGTTGCCCCAGATCGCGGAGCCCTTTGCTCAGGAGGCCCATAGCCGCCATCAGCGCTTCAGCCTTGGGATCCCTCCAGAACTGCCTGCCATTTTTACTCTGCCGGGAGTGCTAAAGTCGGTGCTGGCGGAATTGCTGAAAAATGCATGTAAATTCACCCCTGCTGAGCACCTGATCAGCCTTCAGGCCATGTACCATCCCGACCACCTGGAAATCCAAGTCCTCAACACCGGCGTAACCATTCCTCCAGAAGAACAAAAGCGGGTATTCGAGAAGTTCTATCGGGTGCCCAGCGTGGATCCCTGGCGGCAAGGGGGGACAGGGTTGGGGTTGGCCCTTGTGCAGCAGCGGGTAAGCCTGTTGCAAGGAAGCATTCACCTCAACAGCGAGGCCAATCGCACCTGTTTTACTTTGCGGCTGCCTCAGGTTCTCCCTGCCTTTGGCCAAGGCAAGCCAGCTCAGCCTAGGGTGTAGGCGTCGGGGTGGCCGGCTTTGGAGAGTTGGAAGCTTCCCCTTCCTGCAAAACTTCTTGCAAGCGGGCCCGAACCCGCTGGTTGAGAACAGGATTTTCGTTCGCCAAGGTCATCAATTCGCGGTATTGAAGCACTGTCAGCCCTTGCTCCTCGACAATGCGGCTGGCTTGGGTTTCTGTGCGCTGCATAATTTGCTCGTACTCCTCCTCGTTCTGGGTTTCCCGCAGTTGGGCGCTCGCTTCCCGGATCAGGGGATCCAACTCCAACAGAATCCGCACCAACTGTTCCACCTGGGCATCGGTGACTTGCTCTGGGGTCAGGGCTGGAGATGCCACAGGGCTGGGAGTTGCTGTGGCCGGAGCCCCCCCCGAAGTCGGAGAAGCAGTTGCAGCAGGGCCAGGCGACGGGGTTGCTCCCTGTGCCCAAGCCGGCAGGGATCCCAAGCTGAGTCCCAGACCCATCAGCAACGCGAATTTCATCATGCCCAAAACTCCCTAGACCCAGACAAGATAAACCCAAATAGACTTAAGTCCTTGAGGCGCAGCCAAGCCTGAAGTAAGGCTAGCAAGATGCCTGAATTCCGTCTAATCGGTTCAGCGCAGTCCTGGCAGCCCATCAAGCCCATTCCAGCTTGCCGGTCACCTGGCGCGGGATCTATCCAATCCCTACGGTACCAGAACTCCTCACTTCAGGGCTCCCAGGATGAACTCGCGCAAGGGCTGCATGGACATGCTGGGGATCTCTTGTAGAAACAAGAAGTTGGTTGTAGACTTAGCTGATACACTTATAGTGCACTGTTCGAGGGTAGCCTGGCACTGGAGTGCCCTTCTTTCTCGGCAGTTAAGCAGCTTCAGACTTGCAATTGACTCAGCACCTCAACCCAAGGAGGAGCCTCTTAAATCTGAGTTTAGGTATATGTTCTGTTGAGTATCGTTTCTGTTAATGTTAAACTTGAGGGCAAACTTGATGAGGATATCCTACGTCGGCACCTGACTTTCTTTGTAGGCGTCAGAGCCACTGGATTCCCATCAATGTCAACGGTCAACCTAGCATCAATATAAACGGTCAACATAAAGGGTCAACCTAGCGAGCGCCCAGTCGCCGGCCCTTTTTATAGGCGGTCTTTGCGGGGTTTCTGATTGGATTTTTTAGGGCGCGCCTATAGCTAGCCCTTCGGGGGCGTTGGGGGTGGTTTCTGTTTTTATCGCCTTTGTAAAAGATGATAACAAAAATGGGTAAAAGTTATTGCTTTTCTTAAGCAGCGCTGATATATTCTTTGCGGTTGCGGTTGTTCGGTCATCCTTCTACAGGAGGCTTACATTGGTTAGGAGAAGAAAGCGTAAGAGTCGCCGTCGTCTGGAAGGGCGCAAAATTTTAGATCACATTCCTCAATTTAATCTGGACAGTGGTGAAGAGAAGTCTGTAACCGCTGCTCGAAAGTATATTCAGGAAAAGTCTATTCAGCCCCCCGCGCTGATTTTGGTGCGGCGAAATGAGCATACCGTTGATCGGTTTTTTTGGGCGGAGAAGGGGTTGTTCGGCGCGCAATATGTCGAGGAGAACCACTTCCTTTTTCCCAGCCTGCGAGCTTTGTTAGCAGAGGTTGCGGCTGAAAAGCCAGAGAAAAAATCCTCGAAGACCCTTGCAACTGCCGCTCGCTAGCTTCTGGCCAGCTTTTCCTATTAGCAGGAGCTCAGGAAACAGCCCCCCTACCCTGGGGGGTTTGTTGCAGCCGCTCTCAGAAGATCGAAAGAACTGACCCTGTGTACGGGATCCCTCCCCACGGGTTGAGCTCCTGCTGCCTCACTCGCCATACTCGACCTGCTGGCGGCAGCGAGGGAGCCACGCGCTACCCTACAAGGGATCCCGTCGGGAGATGCCGGATGAGCCGACTGCCTCAGACCACTGCCCACATCCAAATTACCCGCCGCTCTTGGCAAGAGGGTGCCATTGAGGGGGAAGTCAATGCCAATGGTTGGGTTTGGCGCTTTTGCTGGCGCTTTCGGGCCGGGGAACTCAGAGTGGAGCCTTCTGTGGGGCGAGCTTTGATTTGCGAGCCCTTGAGCCGCTTTCTGGAAAAATCCGACTATCTGCTGGAACCGGGCAGCAACTACTCGTTTGTGATTCGCAGCAGCTTGTGAACTCTCAATCTGAGCAGATCTGAGCAGAGCTTTTGCCCAGCACCAAAGACCGGGGCTGAGCAATGGAAGGCACCTGCTACGGTGACCCAGAAACCAGGTCTCAAGCCCCGTGGGCGAAGAGTGCCTCCCCTCTCACTCCTGTCGCGCCCAAGCTGTTCGCACTTGAAAGAATCCTCGCCCTCTAGGCAGGGGGGTAGTCAATAAAGCTGCAGCAGCCTTTGGTCTTCGGCGGGGGAGGAGGCACATCCAGAGCTGGGTTGCACTCAAAGAAGCCCAGGGGCTTGAGCATAAAGCCGATGTAGCTAGCCGGCATCACTGGCCAGTCCTCGGTGCGGGGGAAGTGATTGCAGCCAAAGCTATACCAGAGCACCAGGCGGGTGTTTTCCAGGGAGCGGTTCGCTTGCGTCCATTGCACCAGCCCTTCGCCACCGGGATGTTGGTTGGGGTAGTTCCCTGCTGGGAACTTCTCGCCGGGATGGTAGGGCGTGGCCCAGAGGTGGTGGGCCAGATAGCCCGCCCGTCGGTACAGCCAAGAGTCGGGGTGGGCCAAAAGCTGGACGTTTTCCCCCGGCATCAGTTTGTAGGCCACCGGCTGTCCCAGGCGGTTGTGGCGATTGGGGTTGACAATCTTCCAATAGCGGCCCCGCAAGGGATCCACCGTTTGCTTAGCCTCCTGCTCGGTTTTGAGCAGGGTGGAGCGGGCGCGAAAGGCGTTGCCGTGAGGGTTATCCGGCCCCAGAGGCAGAGGTTCTGCATGCACTTCATAGAGGGAATTGCACGGCCCATCCACTGCCATATCCAGGCGAACGGTGAAAAAGTGCTGGTGGTTGAGGCCGGACAATTGGGGTGCCACCAAGACGCCGAACTCCGGCTCTTCCCCCGGCAACGTGGCGCAAGTGTTGATGATGCCGGTGAGCTTGGCTTCAAACTCCAGCGTGCCATCCTGGTAGAAGTACCAGAAAAAGCCGTAGTCGTAGTTGCCAATGGTGGTGAAAAAGGAAAGCACCAACCGCCGCGAGCGCCGCACCTGCGCCCGTTCCGTGCGCCAGTCGGTGTGCTTCCAAAGAATGCCAAAATCCTCCTCGTGCATGCAGACGGCATTTTTCAAAAGCATGGGCTCGCCGCTGTTGGTGGGCAACCAGGCATCGAAGTAGTAGATCTCTCCCAAGCAGTCGCAGCCCAGCTGCAGGGAATTGGCCTGCATGCCAATGCCGTATTCCCCCACATCGAAGGCATTTTTGCGGAAGTGGGGATCCCGCGGATCCCCGTAGGGTACCACCATCTCGGCTACCGAAGCCCGATAGAGAATGGGGCGAAGGCGGCCTTGATCCTCATAGCTCACTTGGTGCAACACCAGCCCTTCTCGCGGGTTAAAGCTGATGCGCAGATCCCACTTCTGCCAGCGGATGTGGTGCCCCTCCACCTGGAAGCTCACCCCTTGGGGCTGAGTGATTTCTAGCGGCTTCAAGTCTTGGCGAAAATCTTTGAAAAACAGCTCGTCGAAGTTACCGGACTCCGGCGGCAAGGGCCACAGACCCCGATCCTCCACCTTGACAACTTGCATGCGGTTGAGGTCAATCCAGGGGTAGAGCCCCTCGATGGGGCGGGCATAGCCGTTGTCGCAAGGGGAAGTACGTAGGAAACAAAAGCCTCGCACCAGCCGCCGCCCTTCTTCTTCCGGGATCCCGAAGTAGCCCACCGTCCAGTAGTCCACCATCACCAAATCCACATCGGCAATCCCCCGCCGCTGCAGAGCCGCCAAAAATTGGGGATCCTCCTTGAGCAGGCGGTCGCAGGCGTACACCTCATCGTCGAGCAGAGGGGGCTGCACGCCCGGAACGAGCTGCCAAGAGCGCACCTGCTGTGTTGACAGAGAAACCACGGCTTCGTAGGTGTTGCCACTGGCCGGATCCAACAGCACCACGAAAGCCTGCCGATCCCACGGCTGCCCCGGCTGCCACGCTTCCATCCAAGGCCGCTCCGGCTCTTGTAGCTGGATGGTTACAAAGCGCCCCTGAGAACTGAGGGGCCGTTGCCGGCGCAGGATCTGCACCACCTGCCGCATTTCCTCGGCGCTAAGGGGATCCAAGGGGTGGCCTTGGGGCAATGCAGGTTCGCTCGACTGATGCTGTCGATGCAAACTGGGAGAAACTTCACAAACCACAGCAATAACCTTGAATTCTTCGGTTGGAAAATGATTGAGCTGAGTAGGAGAAAATGGAGAGAAGTCTGTTGGGAACGGCCAAACGGATCCCTTTCCCCGCCATGCTGCGGGCCAAACCTAGGAAATCCAAAAGACCTGACAGCAGACCGGGCGGCCTATCTCGTGGCCATTGTCAAGATGGTCAACCTTGGAGGAGATGGCCGGAAAAATGAAAGGTAAGGTCGGGTAAGAGCTCAAGGAAATGCAGACAACCTCGGCTCTGCCCATTGTCCAGATCTGGAAATCTTCCTACTTCCCTGCCCGCTAACCAAACGAAGAGGGCAACGGCACCTTGAGAAGCCGCGCCAGGGCGAACAGGAAACCGTCAACCCATCGGGAAAATCTGAATACAGGTCTTACTACAGATAAACCCAAACTCGAGAGCAGGAGAAGTTTTCTGTGATTAAACGTCAGGCTTAACGTTGCACAGGAAAGCATAAAAAAGAGAAAACGCTTCACGCAGGCTAAGGGCAGGATCACACCGAGAAAGCTCAACGCAACGTCAACTCTCGCAAGAGCGCAAAGACATCTCGAAGCCTGCCCTGACCCTACCTGCCAGGGGGATCCCACCACTTGGGATCCGAAATGCAACTGACGATACTATAGCAGAGGCACCCCCCTTTCCCACAAGCCCGGCCCAAAGCCTCCCGGTCGCATCAGCAGGGTGTGACCCTAGGCCTTCTCCCCGTGAAGTTGAAGTCCAGCTCCAGCTCAAGTTGAAGGTTTGGTGTCGGAGAACACATATCTAAGAGTTACCCTGAAGCCATGCTTAAGGTTAGGAATTTCTAACAGTTCGAATAGTAGGATCCCTCACGTCTCCTGAAAATCGTCCACAATGAGGCAGGGCTCATAGAATCTGGTGAGGGAGATGGCTTCAACTCGATACCGCCTGGTGCCAGTGCGGCCAGGAGACGGCAGCTTTTATCCAGAGCATCTCTATTTGGCCTTAGAAGCCACCCAACTGGGCTATTGGCAACTGGATTTGCGCACCTGGAAGTTGAGTGCCTCTCCCCAATGCAAGGCCAAATACGGGCTGGATCCCGGCCAAGATTTCACCCTGGAAGTGTTTTTGCAGCACGTTCACCCGGAAGATCGCCAAAGGGTGAGAGAAGCTTTTCAGACGCTTGGGCCCAAGGCAGTAGAGGGAGATCCCAACTTTTCGGTGGAATATCGGGTTTACCAGGCCGACGGCCAGATGCGCTGGCAGCTTTCCCAGGGGGTTGTCCTGCTGGGGCCGAAAGGGGATCCCGGCCAGGTTGTCGGGGTGACCCTGGATATCAGCGAGCGCAAGCAATTAGAGATCACCTTGGCTGAGCGGGAGTGTCGCCATCGCCAGATCCTGGAAGCTCTGCCCGACATGCTGCTTTGTCTGGATCGCCAGGGCCGCTGTCTGGAGTTCAAGCCGCCCAGCCATTTTTCTGTCCCCCATCCCCCTGCCTACTATTTGGGCAAAACCCTTGAAGAGCTGTTTCCTGAGGTCGCCTGCGCCGGTGCGGCAGAGCCCACAGCCCAAGCCATTCGCGAGCATCTGGAGCTGGCCCTAGCAACCCGGCAAGCTCAAGAGATCGAGTACCCCTGCCCAGAGGGATCCCCTCAGCCCCAATATCGGCAGGCTCGCATCGCCCCCTATGGGGAAGATCAAGTCCTGATGATCATTAGAAACATCACCCCTCGTAAGCAAGCCGAGCTGAAGCTGCAGCGGCAATTGCAGCGAGAAAGACTGTTTAATCAGCTCATTCAGGCCATCAACACCTCTCTGGACTTACCCACCCTATTTGATGTGGCGGTGCGGGAAGTGGGGGCAGTGTTGCAGGCAGCACGAGTTACCCTTTATCAGTACCTGCCCGCTGAGGCCGTGTGGTTGGGCATTGCCAGCCATAGCCGATTTCCTAATTTGCCCAACAATCTGAACCTGCGACTGCCGGATAGCAGGGATTTTATGGTTTTCGATCATTTGAAACGGCTGCAAATTTTTCATGTCCAGGATCCGGAGCAGATTGCCGATCCCTTTGCCATTTATGAGAAGCGAGAATACCAACTGGGCCCTTGGCTGGTGATCCCGGTGGCTTGTCAGGAACAAATGTGGGGCGGGCTATCGCTGCGGCGCCTGACCTCAGATCCGGATTGGCAAACCGACGAGATCGAGCTGGCCAAGGCTATCGGGGAGCACCTGGCAGTGGCCATTCAGCAGGCAGAACTTTATCAAAAGCTGCAGCAGGCCAATGCTGAATTGGATTACCAAGTGCGGGTGCGCAATGCAGAGCTCGAACAAGCTTACAACGACGAAGCGCTACTCCAGCTCATCACCGAAGAAATTCGCTCCACTTTGGATGAACAAAAAATCTTGGAAACGGTGGCCCGAGAATTGGCCCTGAGCTTGAACCTATCCAATTGCACCATTGCCCTGTATGACCCAGAGCGGCAGGTCAGCGTTTTGGCGGTGGACTATTTGGCCGGAGAAGGGATCCGGCGCTTCCCCCTGGAGGTTTCGTTTGCGGATTTCGCCCATGTGCTTCGT
This sequence comes from Thermostichus sp. MS-CIW-23, assembly GCF_054059455.1. Lineage (NCBI taxonomy): Bacteria > Bacillati > Cyanobacteriota > Cyanophyceae > Thermostichales > Thermostichaceae > Thermostichus > Thermostichus sp. MS-CIW-23. The sequence goes on from NZ_JBSSCC010000004.1 coordinate 91,366, forward strand.
CAGCTCCAGCGCGGACAGCTTTGCCAATTGAGCAACTTCCATCACCCCTGCTGGCCCAACCACGACCGCTACACCCTGATCATCGCTCCCATTTGCGACAAAAGGGATCTGACAGCTCAACACGAGGAACTGCTTGTTTTGGGGAATATTTGTGGATCCCGTCCACCGGGGCAGATATTTACCGAGCGGGAACAACGGCTTATCCAACGGGTAGCCGGCCAATGCGCCCTTGCCATTCGCCAAGCACGTCTTTATCAAACGATCCAGCGTCAGGTGCAACAGTTGCAGGAGCTCAACCAACTCAAAGATGAGTTTCTGCACATGGTCTCCCACGAAATGCGCACACCTCTCACCAACATGAAGCTGGCCATTGGGTTTTTATCCAAAGCCAACCTAACCGAGCGGGAAAGGCGCTACTTTCAAATTTTGGAGATGGAGACCAACCGCGAGCTGGAGTTAATCAACGACCTGTTGGAATTGCAAGCCCTCGAATCCGGAAACAAAGTCCTCAGACTTACCTGTTTATCTCCCCAGGAATGGATCCCCAATCTTGCCGAGCCCTTCCGGCTGCGGGCTGCGCAGCAAGGCCAACAGTTTCAGGTGGAATGGGATCCCGACCTTTGGCCCCTCTACACAGATGAGAGCCTCTTGTCGCGGGTGGTCAGCGAGCTTTTAAACAATGCGTGTAAGTACACCCCCACTGGGGAAAGCATCTATTTGAGTGTGAGCCAGGCTAACTCCAATGGCCGTCCCGGCTGGCTGATCACGGTGCGCAATACAGGGGTGGAAATTCCTGCAGAAGCGTTGCCCCGCCTTTTTGAAAAGTTCTATCGCCTCCCCCAGTTGGATTGCCGCAACGCCGGGGGAACCGGCTTGGGTCTATCGCTGGTTCAAAAGGCAGTGGAGCTGCTGCAGGGATCCCTGCGGGTAGAAAGCCACTCTCGGCAGGTGATGGTTCAGGTGTGGTGCCCCCATCAGGGCAGCTTGTCGGAAACCCCAAGCAAGGCTTAGAGGGCAAGGCCAGCGCCTTGCGCAGGACTCGAACCTGCAACCATCGACTTAGAAGGTCGGTGCTCTATCCATTGAGCTAGCAAGGCCGAAGAAAAGGATGCAGAGCCATTATATCCCCGACCCAGTTCCCAATCCCCAACCCTGCCCACCTGCCTCTGGCTTGGATTTCCGCAGTGTTGCTTGGGCAAATCGCGCGGTTTGCCTTGGGGAGCCGGGTCGGGATCCCTTCACCGTGGGAATGTTGGTTTTCGCTCAGGATATGAACGTCAAAGAGATCGTCTGCCAAGCTCTTGGAACGGGACGTCTGGGCGTCTCTCAGGAAACTTGACTGTACGGATAAGGAAGACTTGCAGACGGCAGATGCTTTGAGCAGATGCTTTGATCAGTGCCTTTTTGGATGGCGCTGTGCAGCGGGAGAGCCACAACTGGGCTCCCTGTGCATCGATCCCTTAAAATGGGCGAGCCGAAAGCAGAAAAGTACTCGTTTGAGTTCGAGGATCCCATGCAACCGAGCTATTGCGTCGGAGATAAGTCCAAAATGGGTGCTGAGGTGTCGAAAATTGGGATCCCCATGCCCTTGCTCCCTGATCCTGGCTCAGCTGCGGAAAAGAAAGCTGCCTCTGGCACTCAAGCTCTGTCTCCGGCAGCCAAGCGCCTGTTGCGCCTCTACCACGGCGGTAGCTTCATCTTTCTGGGCCTGTTGTGGCTGGTGGTCGGGATCCCTAGCCTTTGGGCTTTGCGAGCGGATATAGCCCGCCTGTGGGATTACTTTACTTGGACGGGCCTGCGATATGCCTTGTTTCACCGCCCAGGATGGCCGACTTTGGGGTTGTTGCTCTGTGTCAGCTTCACGATGGGGATCCTGATTGCCCAAAGCCGCTATGAGCTGTTCGGCCTGTATCCGGTGGAGCGTCTCATGCTGGAGCAGCAATCCCGCTGGATCCTATCCTTGCCGGTGTGGCATCCGCTGCGGCGCTGGTTGGTGCGCAGGTTGGATACTCAAGATTAGGCTTTGGCTGCCACTTGGGATCCCTGCCGGCACCGAGGCAAAATCTCGTTTGCGTGCGGGTAAACTACCCGACTCCGACCGCTAAAGCGTTACGGAGCGGGCTTTCAGTAGCCCTGAGCCTGCTCTGCTCTACCAGAGAACAAAACAGGCCCGAACCTCTAGGCTGGTTTACGACAGCCCCCAAAAGCGCAATCACATTCGCACCATTCAAATCCGCATCCCCTTCCCATCCACAGTGCCCACACTTGAACGACTTACCACTGCGATAGGATTGCGCAGGGTCGGGATGGATGTGCAAACACCGGTGGCAGGTCTGCGACGTGTAGGCAGGCGGCACAAGAATCAGAGCAACCCCCGCACGCAGAGCCTTGTACTCCAAAAATTGACGGAGTTGATAAAACGCCCAACTATTTGCCCGCCTACGCTCTGTCTTGCTGCGTGGCTGTTGATTGACCCTTTCCCGAATCCCTGTCAAGTCTTCCAGAGCAATAGCGCTGTTGGTAGCTTTTGCCCTAGAGACAATAGCTTTGGAGATGCGATGATTGACCCACACTTGAAAGCGTCTCTCCTTGCCAGACAGCCGTTGCAACAGTTCTCTGCATCTGCGCCGCGAACTGCGTGTGCCCTTACTGGCTTTGCGTTGGAGTACCGCCCTCAACCGGGAGTAGTGGTCGCGGACTCTGTTCAACTGCTGTCCATTCCAGTTGTCCCCCTCTGACGTATGGGCAATATCTGTCCTTCCCAAGTCCACCCCGATCACCTTGTCGGTATCTTGTTGCTTGGGTGGTTTTTTCTCTACGCAAATCTGGATGTAGTAGGAGCCATCCTTCCGCTGGACTAGGGTGGCAGATTTGGGGTTGGAACCAGCCAGCATTCCCCTCTGGTAGTTACCAATGGCTAGCTCAAAGCGTTCTCTCCCTTCAACCGTGGTCAGCGACACCGTCCAGTCTTTCTCGCGGAATGAAAAGATACGTGCGTCGTAGGTAACGAACCTACGCTTGAACTCTTTAACCGGACGGTTGCTCTGTCTCGCCACTTTGCGAGCGCCCGCCACCCGTCTGCACACCTGTTGAGCCAAGTTACTGGACAAGCCGAACCGAGCTCGAATCTCGTAGTAGCAAAGGGATTGCAACTTGACCGCGTTGACGATCTTCTCCGGCGTGTTCTGGTTGACCCAGTTCAATGCCTGCACAAAGACATCCATCGTCGCGTCCAATTTGGCGGCTTGTGACGGGAACGCCTTGAGCTTACAGGAGACGGTCAGGACTTGGCTCATAAGTCCATTGTACTTCATCAAAGCGCATTCCTCACGGCACTGACCCTACGGGTACAGTGCGGGGCTCCTGCGATTTCTAGCTGAAATCCCGCACAAGCACCACTTCCGAAGCAGCAGGAGAAGTCAATCACGCCCACCCAAAGCCTCAGCCTGGGATTTTTCCGAGGAAGCCATAGATAGCTTCACAATCCGGGCCAGCCGAGCCTTACGACGAGCGGCTGTGTTTTTGTGCAGGACGCCGGTTTTGGCAGCTTTATCAATGCGGCTGAAAGCAGCACTCATCGCCGCCTGGATTTCCTGCAGAGTTTCTTGCTGTGGGTTGGCGGCATAGGCAGTTGAGAGGGAGATCACTTTCTTCATCAGAGCGCGCACCATGGCTTTGGTGGCTTTATTGCGCAGCCGATTACGCTCTGCGATCTGAACGCGCTTGATGGCAGATTTGATGCGTGGCATGGTTGAAGGGGAAGTTCCAGCGAAGATCCAGCATACCATCAGAGCTGGAAGCTCCACCAGTTCCTATTGTTCTCCGATGGGATCCCCATGTTTCAAGATTGCAGCTCGCAGATCCGCTTCAACCCACCTGCCCTTTTCTACGGGGTTGCCGCTTGCGATTTGGATCGGGATGGGGCCTTTGAGCTGTTTGTGTGCGGGTTCCGCGGCTCCAATCGAGTCTTGAAGTGGGATGGGCAAGCCCTGGTGGATCAAGCAGACGACACCCTGGCCGATGCAGGGCGCATGGCAATTGGGGTGGCTGCCGCCGACTTTGACGGAGACGGGCAGGAAGAACTTTATGTCTTGAACACCGATACCTTCGGCGGGCGCAAGCGCTTTGGGGATCGCCTCTTCGACTGGCAGGGATCCGCCTGGGTGGACCTGTTCTCCCTGCCGCAAAACCAAGATGCCCTCAACTTGACCGCAGGTCGCTCTGTAGCTTGTGTGGATCGTCTTGGCCAGGGGAGCTATGGATTTTTCGTAGCCAACTACGGCGGCCCTATGCGCCTCTACGAGTTGGGCCCTAACCAAATGATCGCCGATGTGGCGCCAGAAGCGAGACTCAATCGGGTGACGGGCGGGCGGGGGTTGGTGGCCGTGCCCTTGGTCTCGCAGCGGATGGACATTTTTGCCGTCAATGAGCAGGGACCTAACTTTCTGTTTCGCAACCGGGGAGATGGCACCTTTGAAGAGATTGCCGCTGAGGTGGGCCTAGCAGATCCCGACGAGCATGGGCGCGGCGTGGCAGCGGTGGATCTGGATGGGGATGGACGGCTGGATTTGCTCTATGGCAACTGGGAAGGCCCCCATCGCCTCTGGATCCAGACCCCCGGCGGTTTTTTTAAGGATGTAGCCCCCCCGGAGTTGGCTAGGCCCTCCCGCATTCGCACGGTCATCGCTGCCGACTTCGACAACGACGGCTACCCAGAGCTGTTTTTCAACAACATCGGCGAGCCCAACCGTCTGTTTGCTTGGCGCTCAGGCCGTTGGCAAGCCATCGACATTGGAGATGCTGCCGAGCCGCAGGGATTGGGGACAGGAGCAGCGGTGGCCGATGTGGATGGGGATGGTCGTCTAGAATTGTTGATTGCCCATGGGGAGTCTGGCGCCCAGCCTCTCAGCTTCTATCGCCCTCAGGCCAATGCCAACAACTGGCTGAGGGTTCTGCCCCTCACCCGCCAGGGAGCCCCGGCCCGCGGCGCGTTGGTAAGGCTGCTCACCTCCACCCGTACCCAGATCCAGGCCATCGACGCCGGCAGCGGCTACCTCTGTCAGATGGAGCCGGTGGCCCACTTTGGCCTGGGATCCGAAACAGGGGTCAAGGAAATCCAGATCCAGTGGCCGGATGGGAAACAGTTGCAGGTGGCCCACCCACCGGTCAACCAGCTTTTGCGGATCCCTTATCCCCGCTAGCCGCCAATCTGAGACATGGTGCGCCGGTAGGATCCCTGGCTGCCGGTGTCCCGTCCTTTGAAGTTGATGTCCGGCTTGATGTCCAGCAGTTCTCGCACCTGCTGTCTTAGCCTTTCGGCAGGGATCCCAGCTCGCAGCGGATCCCGCAGGTTGATTTGGCCGGATTCGTTGAGCAGGCAAGGGCGCAGCCAACCGTCGCTGGATAGCCGCATGCGGTTGCATCGATCACAAAAGCACTCCGACATCTGGCTGATAAAGCCCAAGGTGCCTTTTGCCCCCGGGATTCGAAACACATCCGCCGGCCCATTGCCGGCCACAAACCCAGGTTCCAGGCCAAAGCGAGCGCGAATTCGCTGTCGCAGCACCTCAGACTCCACCCAGCCGGCCTGCTGAAAGAGGGCGGCATTGCCAATGGGCATAAACTCGATGAAGCGCACATGCCATTGCCGCTCCAGGGTAAGGGCAGCCAGATCTTCCACTTCCGATTCGTTGAGCCCAGGGATCACCACCACATTCAACTTGAGGGGATCAAACCCCACTTGGTGGGCAACTTGGATCCCGGCCCAGACCTGCCGCCAGCGATCCCGCCCCGTGATCAGTCGAAAGGTCTCGGGGTTGAGGGAATCAAAGCTGATGTTGATGCGGCGCAACCCCGCTTCATAGAGGAGTTGAGCTTTTTGGCTGAGGTTGAAGCCGTTGGTGGTAAGGGCCACATCTCTCACCCCAGGCAGGCTGCATAGAGCCCGGATGAGGTGCTCCAGCCCCAGCCTGAGCAGGGGCTCGCCGCCGGTGAGGCGAAAGCAATCGATCCCCAACGGCAAAAACACCTCTCGAACCAACGTGAGGATTTCCTCATCCGTTAAACGCTCTGGGGCTTGCAGCCACGTCAACTCCGCCTCGTCAGGCATGCAGTACTGGCAGCGGAAATTGCAGCGATCGATCAAGCTGATGCGCAGATAGTTAACGGTCGGCATGGCAACCTATGCCAGAAACAGATGGGGCACCCCTCCCCCCAGAGTGCCGAGCAACGCCGAGGACCCTTTCCGTTGCCTCTGGAAAACCTCCCAGCGTCTCCATCCGCAAAGGCAGCGGGGGAACTGTCCCGAGGCTTGCAACTTGCAGTGGCCACACCTCCAGTTTGCAGGATACTACGAAGATTGAGGTGCAAATCTCTACTCGGCAGAGCCAGGGATCCCTGCCCATTCCGGCTGAACGGGCCGCTGCCAGCGTTCCCACCACGCCGAGGAAGATTCTGCCGGGCTGCTGTCATGGCTACTGTTGGCAGGGCTTTCTGGGGATAGGGGTTGGGCCTGCTGCGTTAGCCAACTGAGGGGGGCAGGGATCAGGCAACTGGGGTGGAGAGGGCGCAGATCGCGGTAGTGGCTGCTGCGAATGGCCAGGATCTCCTGCTGAATGATGTCTGGGGGTTCTCCCAATTCCAGCAACACATGGCTGCACAGACCCAAGCTGGCCTCGAATTCGGGATGGACAACTTCTCTGGCCCCCAACTGATAGAGCTGTTCGATGTCTTCCTTGTCGGTAGCTCGCACCACCACATCCAATCGCGGCGCCAACTCCAGAGCTCGTTTTAGGCAGAGGCGGATGCTCATGCGATCCGGCAGGGCAATGACCAGAGCGCGGGCCTGGGGCAGGCAAGCTTTCTCCAGCACCAAGGCGCTGGCGGCATTCCCATACAAGTAAGGGATCCCACGGGAACGCAGGTGTTGGATCACCCGTTCTGACTGATCGATAACCAAGAGGGGGTGACGACGGGCTTCCAGAATGCGCACAATATCTTGCCCCACCTGCCCATAGCCGCACACCACCACATGCCCCTGTTGAGGAGCCTCAGGGGCCAGAGCACGAGGCCGCTCGCCCAATTCCAACCAACGGGCCAAGAAGGGGATCCCGTGTAGCCCGGAAAACAGTCGAGGAGCGCCCCTCAGCAGAAAGGGGGTGAGCAGAAGGGTAACGGCTGTAGTGCTGACAATCAACAAATAGATCTGTCGCGACACCAACCCCAACGCCTGCCCCTCGCTGGCCAGCACAAAGGAAAATTCGCCGATTTGCGATAAGCCCAGCCCCACCACCACCGCTGCCGGCAGAGTGTAGCCAAACAGCCGCGCCAAGGGAGCCACGATGCAAAACTTGCCCACCATCACCAGCCCCACCAGCCCCAGGATCAGCAACAGATGGCCGAGGATAAAGCTGGGATCGATGAGCATGCCGATGGCCGCAAAAAAGAGAGCGGCAAACACATCCCGCAAAGGCTCCACATAGTCCAGGGTTTGGTCGGCGTATTCCACCTCCGAGATCATCAGCCCGGCAATGAAGGCCCCAATCTCGCTGGAAATGCCCAGCCGCTCCGTCAACAGGGCAATCCCCACGCAGAGGCTGATCACCCCCAGCAGAAACACCTCTTTGCTCTCCTGCTGAGCCAGCAGACGCAGGAAACCGGGAACCAGCCAAATCCCGCCTACCACCGCCCCCAGCCCCACCAAGCCGATTTCTGCCAAGGCCCTGGCCAGGGATCCCGCCAGCTCCGGCAAGGGACAATCCAAAGCCGGCAACACCGCCAGCATCAGCCCCACCGCCAAGTCCTGCACAATCAGGATCCCCAACATGGCTTGGGCTTGGGGAGTGTCCATCTGGTTGGTCTCGGTGAGGCTTTTGAGCACCACCGCCGTGGAAGACAAGGAGAGCACGGCCCCCAAAAAGATCCCTTGCACCGGCGTCAACCAGCCGCTGACCACTGCCAGCACCGCCGTGATCAAAATCGTCAGGCTGATTTGCAAAATGCCGCCGCCAATGGCGATCCCCCGCACTTTGCGCAATTCTTTCAGGGAAAACTCCACCCCCAAGGTGAACAGCAAAAAGGTCACCCCAAACTGGGCCAAGGTTTCCACCTGAACCAACTCTTTGATCCACCCCAACCCGGTGGGCCCCACTAAGATCCCGGCCAGTAAGTAGCCGAGCAACACCGGCTGCCTCAGCAGTGAGGCCAAAAATCCACCCGCTGCCGCTGCCGCCAATACCGTCACGATGTCCAAAATCAGACGAAAGTCTTCCTGCACAGGGCACCCACCAAGGAATGTGAACTTTTGTAGCCAATCCTGAGGATTCTTCCACGATAATGCTTCCTCTGGCATCTCGGACAGAGTGGAGAACCTGGCCCCAAGCCCTGCACCTTACTTCCCCCAGGGATCCCGGCTGACTAGTCCCGATTAGAGGAAGCTGGCCAGAAACTCAGTGGAAATTTTTGTTAAAAGTTGCTGGCAACACCCAAAAACCGTAGCTTATAATACAGAACGTAGATAGAAATCGTTCATCCTCTCGCGTGCTGGGCGGCTCGTTAATGTAGGTAGAGCGACATCACGGCCAGAGGACGGAAGTAGGGAGAGATCCCGAAGGAACGCGCCTCAACTCTTCTGGTAACCGTGTGGCTTCTCTTGTCTCTCAGGAGAAGGCGAACGGATGAAAACTCAACTCATTGGAGGCGAAGATCATGGCACTCTTTTACCGTGGCGTCGATTACACCCCCTCTTCTGCAACTGCAGCGGTTTCTCCCGGCAAAGTGGGGGGTCGTTACCGGGGGCTGGACTGGCGGTTCCGCCACCTGAGCAAGCCGGTGGTTTTGCCCACCAACCTTGACCTGCTCTATCGGGGTGTTGCTCATCATCTCAAGGCGGCCGAAGGGCCGGCTCAACCCGTTCAGACGGCAGAGGCATCTGCCCCGGTGGCTGCCAATGGCCGTTCTCATGTCTTGGATGAGCTGTCTCGCCGCTTGATGATGAGCCATCAACGCTTGATTCGGATTCGCCAGCAATCCATGCTGCTCCGCGGTACAGAGCAGATTGGCCTGCATGTCAACGTGCGCAACTTCTGGAACCGCATCCAAGGAAAAGTGCATCCCACCTTTCGGCTCAACTACGACCGTAGCCGTGTCAGCATGAGCTGATCTGCCCGTAACTGTTGATGCTCTGGCATGAGCTCAGCGAGAAGGGATCCCGGCTGGGGATCCCCTTTTGGTTTCTGGGTTGAGCTTCCTCAGGTCGATGGACGGCACAGGACGCTTCAACGCTGGCACGAGGTGCTGTTGACCAAAAGTAGCTAAGTTGCCCAAGGGATCCACAATTGAGGGGTGCTATTTCCTCGGAAAAAAACGGGATCCCATCAGGGATCCCGCTGCAGAATCGGCCACACCGCTTAGGCGTCGAAGTAAAGGGCGAACTCGTAGGGGTGAGGCCGCAGATTCATGGGGTTGATCTCGTTGTCGATCTTGTACTCGATGTAGGTCTGGATCAGATCTTCGGTGAAGACGCCTCCCTCCAGCAAGAAGGCATGATCCTTCTGCAGGTTTTCCAGGGCATCCAGCAGGGATCCAGGCGTGGAAGGGATCTTGGCCAGCTCTTCCGGCTCCAGATCGTAGATATCTTTGTCCAAGGGCTCGCCGGGATGGATCTTATTCTTGATCCCGTCCAGGCCAGCCATCAGCATGGCCGAAAAGGCGATGTAGGGGTTGCAGGTGGCATCCGGGCAGCGGAACTCCAGACGCTTGGCCTTGGGATTGTTGCCGGTCACCGGAATGCGAATGGCGGCGGAACGGTTGCCCTGGGAGTAAGCCAGGTTCACCGGCGCCTCAAAACCGGGCACCAAGCGCTTGTAGGAGTTGGTGGTGGGGTTGGTGAAGGCCAGGATCGCCGGGGCATGCTTGAGCAGGCCACCGATGTAGTAGAGAGCCGTCTCGCTCAGGTTGGCATAGGTGCCTTCGCTATAGAACAAAGGCTGACCATCCTTCCAGAGGGACTGGTGGGTGTGCATGCCAGTGCCGTTGTCGTTAAATAGGGGCTTGGGCATGAAGGTGACGGTTTTGCCGTGCTTGCGGGCCACGTTCCGGAGCACGTATTTGTAAACCATCATGTAGTCGGCAGCCGTGATCAGATCGGCAAAGCGATAGCCCAACTCCCCTTGCCCGCCGGTAGCCACCTCGTGGTGATGCTTCTCGATGGGCACCCCCAACTTGCCCATGGTCAGCAGCATCTCGGTGCGGATGTTTTGATGGGCATCGGTGGGCGGGGCCGGGAAATAGCCCTCTTTGTAGCGAGGCTTGTAGCCCAGGTTGCCACCTTTCTCCTCGCGGCCCGAGTTCCAGCGACCTTCGATGGAATCCACGAAGTAGTAGGCCGAGTTTTGGGTTTGGTCGAAACGAACATCCTCAAAGATGAAAAACTCTGCCTCCGGCCCGAAGTAGGCAGTATCGGCAATGCCCGTCGATTGCAGATAGGCAACGGCACGGGCGGCAAGGCTGCGGGGACAACGGCTATAAGGCTGGCCGGTGCGCGGCTCAACAATGCTGCAAGTTATGCTGAGGGTGGGCACCTCCAGAAAGGGATCGATCCAAGCCGTCTTGGGATCCGGCACCATGTACATGTCCGACTCGTTGATCGCTTTCCAGCCCCGGATACTGGATCCGTCAAAGGGAAGCCCCTCGGTGAAGGTTTCTTCCTTGATCATCGAGGTGTGGAAGGAAACATGCTGCCAGGTGCCAAAGATATCCACAAACTTGAGATCCACTATCTGGACGTTGTTGTCCTGGATCATCTGAAGCACTTCTTGGGGCGTGGATGCCATTACTCTCTCCTGATTGGGTTGCGGTTAAGACTGGGGGAACTGTGGCTGAAACAAATGGGATCCCAGCAGGTGATCCCCACGCTTCGACCCAGACAGGCCAAAAACGCTCACTCATCCTAGAAAGGCCAACACGGGTATTTTGTAGTTTCTGATACAAAATTCATTTGAGCTCCGCTTTCTGACCAAGACCAAATTGCTGGCCATCTCAGACACCTCTTTTCCTTGTGGCTTGGGTCAACCGGGATTGGGTGTTGGGGATCCAAAACTTGGGCAATGGCCGCCACTTGGCCAACCTCTGGGCAGAGATAACCCTATGGGATGGGCAAAAAAGGCCCCAATGGCCTGAGGCGAGCGAAAATGAGGCTAATAGGCCTCGGCCTCGACCGGTTCGCCAAGGGGTGTTAAGCTAAAGCGTAGTCGTTATGAGTTTGGCTTTTATTCCCATTGCAGAAGGAGAGACATCGGATGACAGAGCAAAGTCGGGTTGAGAATGTGGTGATTATCGGCTCCGGCCCTGCTGGGTTTACAGCAGCCATTTACGCTGGGCGTGCCAACCTGAAGCCGGTTGTGTTTGAGGGGTTCCAGGCGGGCGGGATCCCGGGCGGGCAACTGATGACCACCACCGAGGTGGAGAACTTTCCGGGCTTTCCCGAGGGCATCACCGGCCCCCAACTGATGAAGAACATGCGGGCTCAAGCGCAGCGGTGGGGGGCAGAACTTTACACCGAAGATGTCACCTTTGTGGATTTAAGCCAGCGGCCCTTTGTCGTCCGTTCTGACGAGCGGGAATTGCGCACCCACAGCCTGATCATCGCCACCGGGGCCACAGCCAAGCGCCTACACCTGCCGGGGGAGGAGACCTACTGGAACCGGGGCATGTCAGCTTGTGCTGTCTGCGATGGGGCTATGCCCATGTTCAGAGGGGTGGAATTGGTGGTGATCGGCGGCGGCGATACTGCCTGTGAGGAGGCCACCTACCTGACCAAGTTTGGATCCCACGTGCACATGCTGGTGCGCAGCGACAAAATGCGGGCCAGCAAGGCCATGCAGGATCGTGTTCTCAACAACCCCAAGATCACTGTGCACTGGAACACCGAGGCGGTGGAAGTGATGGGCGACGGCCTGCGCCTGACCGGGGTGAAAGTGCGGAACAACCAAACCGGCGAAATACGCGAGATGTCAGTGGGTGGCCTATTTTATGCCATTGGCCACAAGCCCAACACCGACTTGTTCAAAGGACAACTGGAACTGGATGAAGTCGGCTACATCGTCACCCGCCCGGGATCCGTGGCCACCAGTGTGGAGGGGGTGTTTGCCGCCGGCGACGTGCAGGATCACGAGTTTCGTCAGGCCATCACCGCCGCCGGCACCGGCTGTATGGCGGCCATGTTGGCAGAGCGTTGGCTCTCGGAACACGGCTTGGCCCAGGAGTATCACGTCCTTCCCCAAAGCCATCCTGAACCCAGCCCTGCTGCGACTTCTGCGGCAGAGTCTGCTGGGGATCCTGCTGTTGAGGAGGCCAGCTTTGAGGAGAATGGACAGGATGACTTAGACTTCAGCAAGACTTGCCATGAGGGGAGCTATGCCCTGCGGCGACTCTACCACGAAAGCGATCGCCTGCTCATGGTCAAGTACACCGCCCCCACCTGTGCCCCTTGTCATGCCCTCAAGCCGATCTTGAACAGGATCATCGATGAGTTCTCGGACAAGCTGCACGTGGTGGAGATCGATATTGAGAAAGATCCGGAGATTGCAGAGGCAGGGGGGGTGGCGGGTACCCCGACGGTGCAATTTTTCAAAAACAAGACGCTGGTGGCCCAGTTGGTGGGCGTTAAGCCCAAGTCCCAATATCGAGAGGTGATCCAGGCCAATTTGTGTGAGCATGACTCTAGTCAATAATAAGCTCAACTATACTGAAAATAATGTATAATATGTTCAGTACGGATTACTACCAGTTGATCTTTCTGTTTACTTTCGAGTCTGCCAACATGGTAGCCAAAGCAAAGCAGAAAATTGGTAGTAAGACGACACGGAAACTGCGCTTTGGGTATTCTACTCAAAGCTTTGCGGGATACCGCCATTCTGTTTGGAAACAAACAGAATGCTATCGCTGCATAGTTGAACAGTGATGTTCAGCAGTGTTCAGCGTAAATGTATCAGGAAAAATCCCCCTAAGGATGTTGTCCTCTCCAACCTCTGGCCCCCCTCCCCAAGGGAGAAGGGAGCTGGGCGCAGAAAACGGTTTCCCAACCAAGGCTCAGCTAGTCCGAAAAGGCACCGTGGTAGGCGGCCTGCATTGCCGCCAAAGACACCACCAGTAAGGGATCCTCTTCTGCCGTCCTTAAGAGCAGGGGATCCGCAGGGGATCCCACCTCTCCCAAAAGCTGCCACTGGCCGGCAAGCTGCGCTTCTAAGTAGGCTTCCCAAGCAGAGCGCTGGGCCGGATCCACAGAAACCAGGATGCGGCTGGATCCCTCGCCAAACAGGGCCTGATCCCAGCGCAAGGATCCAGGAGCCAGGGAGAGGGTTGCGCCGCGGCCTCCGCTCAAGCAGGCTTCTGCCAAAGCCACAGCCAATCCCCCCTCGCTGCAGTCGTGGGCAGAGCGCACCCAGCCCTGGCGGATTCCATGGCGACAGGCAGCTTGCACCCGCTTTTCCAATTCCAGATCCACTGGCGCGGGCCGGCCCGTAACTTGCTGGTGGATGACCGCCAAATACTCGCTGCCCCCCAAGCTGGTGAGGGCCTGGGATCCCAGGAGGTAAATGAGATCCCCTTCTTGCTGCCACCCCTGGCCACAGATGCATTTCAAGTCGGGAATAAGACCCACCATGCCAATGACAGGGGTAGGGTAGATAGCCTGCGATCCCTGGGGGGTGAGGGTCTCGTTGTAGAGAGAAACGTTTCCCCCCGTTACCGGCGTACCGAGGGCACGGCAGGCATCTCCAATCCCCCGACAGGCCAGGGCCAGCTGCCAGTACACCACCGGGTTTTCGGGATTGCCAAAGTTAAGGTTATCGGTAACAGCTAGGGGATCGGCCCCCACACAGGTGAGGTTGCGGGCAGCTTCCGCCACGGCTGCCTTGGCCCCCTCGTAGGGATCCAAATACACCCAGCGGCCATTGCCATCCAGGGTGGCAGCGATGGCCTTGCGGGAAGCTCGCAGGGGCGGCACCTCGCCCACGCCAAACTTTTGGGAACGGATGCGGATAACCGCCGCATCTCCCTGGCCCGGCCAAAGGACGGTGTTGTTTTGCACCTGGTGGTCGTATTGGCGATAGATCCAGGCTTTGCTGGCCAGGGTGGGGCTGGCCAAAAGCTGCAGCAGCACCTCTTTCCATGCCAGCGTTGCCTGAGCGAGGTGGATCCCCTGGCAATCACAAGGGGGTAGAGTGGCGGGATCCCATTGCCACGCTGCCTGCACGTAGGCTGGCGGCTCTGGCAACACCGGACGGACATAGACGGGGGTGTCTTCGGCCAAAGCCCGCACCGGCACCTGCACCACGCAGGATCCCTGGTGCCAGATCTCCACCAGCGGCTCGGCAATGACTTCCCCGGCCACACTAGCTTGCAAACCCCAGCGGTGGAAGATCTCCATCACCTCCGCCTCGCGGCCTTTTTGCACCACCAGCAGCATCCGCTCCTGGGATTCCGAGAGCAGGTATTCCCAGGCAGCCATGCCGCTTTCCCGCGCCGGCACTCGGTCGAGGTCAAAGCGGATCCCCACCCCTCCCTTGGCGGCCATCTCCGCGGTGGAGCAGGTGATCCCGGCTGCCCCCATATCCTGGGCAGCCACCACAGCTCCTGTGGCAAAGGCCTCCAGACAGGCCTCGATGAGGCACTTGCCCAGGAAGGGATCCCCCACCTGCACCGCCGGCAGATCCCGTTGGGAGTGCTCCCCAAGTGAGGACTCCGTCCCGCTGACGCGAACGGCGCTGGCAAAGCTGGCCCCGCGGATCCCATCCCGCCCTGTAGTGGAGCCTACATACAAAACGGGATTTCCCACCCCTTGGGCTGCAGATTTGACAACCGTAGGGGTCTCCAGCAGCCCCAAGGCCATCACGTTCACCAGAGGATTGCCCGTGTAGCAGGGATCCACGGCCACCTCGCCGCCTACGGTGGGCACCCCAACACAGTTGCCGTAGTGGGCAATGCCCTCCACCACCCTGGCCATCAAGCGGCGGTTGCGGGGATCGGTCAGCGGCCCAAAGCGCAGCGAGTTGAGGAGGGCAATGGGACGGGCGCCCAGGGTAAAGATATCCCGCAGGATCCCTCCCACACCTGTGGCCGCCCCCTGAAAGGGCTCCACCGCTGAAGGATGGTTGTGGGACTCGATCTTAAAAGCCAGCCAATCCCCCTCCCCCAAATCCACCACCCCGGCATTTTCCCCCGGCCCCACCACCACCCGCTCGCCCGTGGTGGGAAAGTTTTTCAGCAGAGGGCGGGAGTTTTTGTAGCAGCAGTGCTCTGACCACATCACCCCAAACATGGCCAGCTCGTTGGGGTTGGGATCCCGGCCCAGCTGCTGCTGGATCTGTTGATATTCCGCCGGGGAAAGGCCGTGGGCTTTTAAGTCTTCGAAAGTATAGGGCATAGTGCTGATACATTTACGCTGAACACTGCTGAACATCACTGTTCAACTATGCAGCGATAGCATTCTGTTTGTTTCCAAACAGAATGGCGGTATCCCGCAAAGCTTTGAGTAGAATACCCAAAGCGCAGTTTCCGTGTCGTCTTACTACCAATTTTCTGCTTTGCTTTGGCTACCATGTTGGCAGACTCGAAAGTAAACAGAAAGATCAACTGGTAGTAATCCGTACTGAACATATTATACATTATTTTCAGTATAGTTGAGCTTATTATTGACTAGAGTCATGCTCCAATTGCCCCTAGCTTAGGTCAACAACCCAGGGCCCAAGAGACAGGCCTGACGCTCTTCCAGTATGCGGCTTAAGGGGGGCCAGCGCTTCAGGTCGGGGTCTTGGACAATAAGCTGCTCTGCCGCCTGGCGGGCCAGCTGCAGCACCTCTTGATCCTCCATGAGACTGGCCAGGGCAAAATCGGGTAGCCCCGACTGGCGGGTGCCCATCACCTCCCCTGGGCCGCGGAAGCGCAGATCCATCTCGGCAATGAAAAACCCGTCGTGGGATTGCTCCAGCACCTTCAGCCGCCGCAGGGCCTCCTCGCTTTTGGATCCTGTCATCAGGATGCAGTAGGCCTGGTCAGATCCCCGCCCTACCCGCCCCCGCAGTTGGTGCAGTTGGGAGAGCCCAAAGCGCTCCGCATGCTCCACCAGCATCACCGAGGCATTGGGCACATCTACCCCCACCTCCACCACCGTGGTAGAGACCAGAATATCCAGCTCCTGCCGGCGAAAGGCCGCAATGACAGCTTCCTTCTCGCTACTGGTCAAGCGCCCGTGCAGCAGGCCCACCCGAAATTGGGGGAAGACCTTTTCCTGCAGACGCTGGTGTTCCTCGATGGCAGATTTGAGATCCAGCTTCTCCGACTCTTCAATCAACGGCAGCACCACGTAGGCCTGCCGCCCTTGGGCAATTTCCCGCTCGATAAGCCGCATCACCTGCAGGCGATCCCCTGGCCGGGCCACCAGGGTGTGCACGGGCTTGCGCCCCGGCGGCAGCTCGTCAATTTGGGTAACATCCAGATCCCCATGCAGGGCCAGGGTGAGGGTGCGGGGGATGGGGGTAGCGGTCATGGTGAGAACATCGGGGTGATCCCCTTTCTGTTGCAGAGCGGCCCGCTGCTCCACGCCAAAGCGGTGCTGCTCGTCGATGACCACCAAGCCCAGGTTGCGAAACTGCACTGCCGGCTGGATTAAAGCATGCGTGCCCACCACCAAGGGCAATTCCCCGGTCTGCAACTGCCGCAGGATCTCCCGGCGCTTAGCAGGGGGCGTGGAGCCGGTCAACAGTTCAACGGGCACCTGTAGCTGGCTTAGCCATTCCACCAACTTGCGGTAGTGTTGCTCGGCCAAAACCTCGGTGGGAGCCATGAGGGCCGCCTGCCAACCGGATTGAATGGCTGCCAGCACAGCTGCCACCGCCACCACGGTTTTGCCGGATCCCACATCTCCCTGCAAGAGGCGGTTCATGGGCAAGGGATCCCGCAGATCCGCTAGGATCTCGTCGATGGCCCGCTGCTGGGCAGCGGTAAGCTGAAAGGGCAGGATTTGATAGAAGCGATCCAATAGCTCCCCTCGAGCCGGCTGGTAACGAGGTATGGCCTGAGCTTGGGCACGATAGCGGTGTCGCCGCTGCAATAGGCTTAGTTGTAGGTAGAAAAACTCATCGAACACCAGCCGCCGCCGGGCCTGGGCCAGCAGCTCTCGGGTCTCAGGAAAGTGGATCTGCTGCAGGGCAACAGGCAAGTCCAAAAGCTGCAACTGCCGCTTGAGATCCGCCGGCAAGGGATCCTCCACCAAGGCCGCCGCCGGCAAAGCCAGTTGCACCGCCTTGCGCACCAGATCGGCGGGGATCCCTTCTGAGAGAGGGTAAACTGGCAAGATCTTGCCCAGCCTGTCCAGCTCCTCGCCCTCTCCCCCCAGCACCTCCAGTTGCGGGTTATCCAGCGTTAGGCCCAACCGGCCCTTTTTGACCAGGCCGCTGGCAGCCACCAGGGCCCCCTTGGGGTATTGCCGCTCCAGGGAAGCTTGCCAACTGCGCTGGGCAAACTGCCGCCCGCTGTAGAAGCGGCTGAGGGTAATTACACCACTTTTGTCGGCAATCTTTAGGTTGAAGATGGTCAGCGAGGGATTCTTAGGGCTGGTAAAGCAACTGCAACTTTTCACCGTCCCTACAAGGGTAACGGTCTCCCCCACCTTGGCTTGGCGGATGAGCACCCGCCGGGAATAGTCCAGGTAGTCGCGGGGGAAGTAGTAGAGGGCATCCCGCACGCTGTGTAGGCCCAGTTGTGCCAGTTTCTCCGCTGACTTGGGACCAATGCCTTTGAGAAACTGCAGCGGCTGCTCCAGGCTGAGGCCGGCGGGGAGAGATGGGGAAATCGTGCTCCGCCCTGCCTCTGGGGGGGTTGTTGCTACGCCTACGGCAGGGAAACCAGAGCGCTGTGGCAACGAGGCTGCAAACGAGCCAGGTTGGTGGGAACTCGGTCGGGACAGCTCTTGCTGACGTCGGACTCGCTCCAGCCAGCGGCGGGTTTCGGCCACCAGGTGCTGGCGTTCGGGCAGCTCCAGCTCGGAATACAGGGTATAGCGGGATCCCAGTTCTTTCCATCGCCGCCGGTCATCTCCATTCAGCACCCAGTCAGAGGGGGGATCCTGTCCGAACACGCTCCCCAAAAATTGGGAGAAGGTCTGCTCTCGCCCCCGCAGGTCGGTAAACCCCACCTCTGCTTCTAGGGAAAGGGCGCGCTGAAGCCGCTGTAGATCCACCTGGCTCAAGTTGCTTGGCTGCCGGGAGTGCTCCTTATCAATCCAACTTTAGCCAACAACGGCAGGACAACCGAAGGAGTGCAGCAGCGCAAGCCACACTTTCCATTCCTTGATAAAGAAAAAAGCCTGCCTTATTACTCCGCAACACTGTCGTGACGGGGCAGGCCGAAGGGATCCAGAGGCACTTTTTGGGAGATGCAGGAGCTTTAGCTGCGGGCCAGGGCGGATCCCAAAAGCAGAGCCATCACTGCCGGCACCAAGGCAATCGCCAGGATGGTGAAAACTTGTGCGTCCGTCATAACCAACTCCCTAACAGTGGAATTGCACAAAAGTCAGCCCCCTCACTCTACCGTAGCTTGAGGGGTAGCCTTGACACCGAGAAGAAAAGCTCAACATTCTTTACAAAGCAGCCCTTGCCCATCCCGCTTGACCGTGGCTCCCAGATCCTCTGCTTGGATCGATTGACATTCTCCCCACCCCTAAAGCAAGGGATTCTTTCTCAGTTTTGGGGTTTTACCCCAGGCAGAAAGGCCGGGGCCTGCGCTGCTGGTTTGCGGGTCATGCTACGATGTTGCTCCGCAACGCCGTCGCGACGGCGAAGCAGTTCTTGCCCATTCCTCCTGCGAAGTTCAGTCTTGGCGTCATCATGGTAGCTGCTCCACAAAGTCTGACCACCTCACGGGATAGCTTGGCCATCCTGGCGGAAACGGATCCCGTTGTTTACCGCCTGATCCAGGAAGAGCTCAACCGGCAGCGGGATCACCTGGAGATGATTGCCAGCGAGAACTTCACCTCTCCTGCCGTCTTGGCAGCCCAGGGCTCGGTGCTCACCAACAAGTATGCAGAAGGGCTGCCGGGCAAGCGCTACTACGGCGGCTGCGAGTTTATTGACGAGATTGAACAGCTGGCCATTGACCGGGCTAAGCAATTGTTCGGGGCAGCCCACGCCAATGTGCAGCCCCACTCGGGGGCGCAGGCCAATTTCGCTGTTTTCCTGGCCCTGCTGCAGCCGGGGGACACGATCATGGGCATGGATTTGTCTCATGGCGGCCACCTCACCCACGGCTCGCCGGTGAATGTCTCCGGCAAATGGTTCCAGGTGGTGCATTACGGGGTGGATCCCCAAACGGAGCGGATCGATTTCGATCAAGTGCGGGATCTGGCTTTGCAGCATCGGCCTAAGCTGATCATCTGCGGCTACTCTGCCTACCCGCGGACAATTGACTTTGCCGCTTTCCGCGCCATTGCCGACGAGGTGGGGGCCTATCTTCTGGCCGACATTGCCCACATTGCCGGCTTGGTGGCCACTGGACATCACCCCAACCCCGTGCCCCTCTGCGATGTGGTGACCACCACTACCCACAAGACGCTGCGAGGGCCGCGCGGGGGACTCATTCTCACCCGCGACCCAGAATTGGGCAAAAAGCTGGATAAGGCAGTGTTCCCCGGCAGCCAGGGGGGGCCGCTGGAGCATGTTATTGCTGGCAAGGCGGTGGCCTTTGGAGAAGCCCTGCAGCCCAGCTTTGCCCAGTACTCGGCCCAAGTTATCGCCAATGCCCAAGCCCTGGCGGGATCCCTGCAACGGCGAGGCATTCGACTGGTTTCCGGGGGCACCGACAATCACCTGATGTTGCTGGATCTGCGCTCGGTTTCGGCGGTGCTGGAAAAAACTGGGGCGGCGGATCCGGTAATGACGGGCAAACGGGCGGATCGGCTGATGGGGGAGATCCACATCACCGCCAATAAGAACACCATTCCCTTCGACCCACAGCCGCCCTTTGTAGCTAGCGGCCTGCGTCTGGGATCCCCAGCCTTGACCACCCGCGGCTTGGGGCCAGTAGAATTTGAGGAAATTGGGGAGATCATCGCCGATTGTCTGTTTCAGCCTGAGGAGCCTGCTGTATTGGAAGAGTGTCGCCAGCGGGTGGCTCAGCTCTGTCGTCGTTTCCCCCTCTACCCCCACTTGGGATAACCGCAATCCTCGCCACGGCTTGCTATGCCCTACTTGGTTGCCTTTCTGGCTGCTGCCTGTGTGGTTCTGTGGGCAACCCCGGTGGTGAAGGCGGTCGGGATCCGCAGTGGCCAGTTGGACTTTCCCGACGAGCGCAAGATCCACCAGCAACCGATGGTGCGCCTGGGGGGGGTTTCCATCTTTTTTGGCAACTTGGTGGCCCTGCTGTTGCTCTGGGGAGCCGGAGCTTTTGGGGGCTTGCGCACCGAGCAGGAGTACGAGATTTGGGGGGTGACGATCGGTGGGGTTTTGTTTTTTTTGATTGGCCTGGCGGACGACCTGTTTCACCTGTCGCCTTTTTCCCGCTTGTTGATGCAATTCGGCGTGGCTGCTGCCGCTTGGGGAGTAGGGGTGCGCATTGAGTTCATCAGTCTGCCCGGGAGAGGGATCTGGCCCTTTCCGGTGTGGTTGAGCCTGCTGATTACCCTGTTCTGGCTGGTGGGGATGGCCAACGCCATCAACTTCATGGACGGGCTGGATGGGCTGGCGGCAGGGGTGTCGGGAATTGCGGCAGTGGTGATGCTGATCGTAACCCTGCTGCTGGATCGACCGGCGGCGGCCATGCTGGCGGCGGCCTTGGCGGGGGCTTGCCTGGGGTTTTTGCGCTACAACTTCAACCCGGCGCAGATCTTCATGGGGGATGGAGGGGCCTATTTTTTGGGCTTTACCCTGGCTGGGATTGGGGTGATCGGGGTGGCCAAGGGGGTGACCACGCTGGCAGTGGCTCTGCCTTTCTTTATCTTGGCGGTGCCGATCCTGGATATGTCCACCGTAATCCTCAAGCGGCTGGCCAGGGGGAAGTCGCCTTTCCATCCCGACAAAGGCCACCTGCACCACCGCTTGCTCAAAGCCGGCCTATCCCAGCGGCATTCAGTGCTGCTCATCTACGCCATGACCCTCTGGGGGGGATCCCTGGCCTTGGCCTTGGCGGGCTTGCCAGCAGGGGGCACCTACCTGGGCGGGGCCTCGCTGGTGTTGGCAGGGGTGGCTTGGGGGGCTTGGCAACGGCAACGAGCTTTGCCCTCGGAGGACAGGCCCGAACAGGAATATGTTGCTCCGCAATGCTGTTGCGACCAGGAATGTAAAGAAGATTGAGCTGGGCTTGTTCTCCATCGCTCGCCTGCCTAGACTGGAGGCGCTCTATATTTGTTGTTTTTTGTTTTGTTGTTTTTTGTTTAGCTCTGTGTTGCCTCATGCGCCCCACACCTGAGTTGGCAGCTCTCCTGCGCCGCACCGCGGATCGTATCCAATCCCAACACTGGGGCTTCTGGGACTGGGAGTACTGCTGGCGGGACAGCACCCGCTGCAATTGCGGCCTGCTGGTGCGAGAAGCCCTGGGATGGGATCGGCAGCAACTCAGCCTGCGCATCCACCGCGGCACCTGGCGCTCCATCGCCCAAACCGCCTACCGAACTGTTGCCCTGGCCTTGAGGGATCCCTGGCAACTGGAGGGCAGTGCGAGGCCACCGGCCTGCGGCTGGGGTATGTGTTCGAGAAAATGGCAGAGCTGGGGTTCGACCAACCGGAAGACTTTGCCGCCCTGGAGGAGCTGAGCGATCCCGTCATCCTGGCCCGCCTGGCAGAAAAAGGTGTGGAGCCAGCACAGCGCGACCAGGCGATCCATGTGGCGCTCTACATGCGGGAACTGGCGGACTGGATTGACGAACAACTGCAGGCGCAGGCTCAGATCAGCCGCTTGAGCCAACCTTTGCCCAAAACACCAGGGATCCTCGTCCAACAGTCGGTGCACCTTACTTGAGGAACTCAGTTGCCTTCCTCTACCATCACCACATGGGCAGGGATCCCAGGGGGAAGAGCCTTGCAGCCGGACAAAAAGGCCAGCTCGATTAAGAAGGCAAATCCCCCCACCTCAGCGCCGCTCTGGGCCACCAATTGGGCGGTGGCAGCGGCTGTACCCCCGGTGGCAATGACATCATCCACGATCAACACCCGCTCTCCGGGGCGCAGGGCGTGGGCGTGCAGTTGGAGCTGGTCTTGGCCGTATTCCAGGCTGTAAGTCTGGCTGAGCACCGGCGGCGGCAGTTTGCCTGGCTTGCGAACCGGGACAAAGCCCAAGCCCAGGTGTTGTGCCAAAGCAGCCCCTAAAATGAACCCCCGCGACTCGATGCCGACCACATAATCTAGGGATCCCATGCCGGTGGTGCCGGCGGCCAACTGTTCAATAGCCGCCCGGAAGCCTGCCGGATCCTGCAGCAGGGGGGTCATATCCCGAAAGAGGATGCCGGGTCTGGGAAAATCGGGCACCAAGCGAATGAGGGCTCGCAGATCCATCCTGTTTTCCTCGCTGGCCAGTGGCTTGCTGTTCGCGTTAGCGGGACGGAGTCCTCAAAGGACGCTCCAAGCAACCCATCATACTCGGTTAGCTAATGGGCAGATGGGATCCCTTTTGGTCAGTCGAGCAACGGGGAAGATTTTTTATAATTGGCAAGGCTAGGGGCCGCGGCTCACCTGGTCACCCATCTGTGAACTCGGAGACTTCTCATGCGTTATTACATGGCCATCGACTCCAATCCCCTGGCAAGTTTGCCGCTGGCTCTGTTTGGGGTGAGTAGCGAGTCGGCCTATGTCGATCTGCTGCAAGACAAGCTCATTGTGCGGGCGGGCAGCCTGTTCAACGAGACGTTCTCCCTGAGCGAGTTGGGACAAGGGGAGCGCTTCCCCTGGCCTTGGTACTACGGACTGGGCGTGCGCACCGATTTTCAGGGGATCGTTGGCCCGGTCACCAGCACCCAAGGGGTAATTGCCATTCCACTGGTGCAGGAAAAGCCTCTTTTTATTCCGTTGCTGGGGCCGGTGGGGCTGCAAGTGCCCTGCAAAAAGCTGGTCTTCAGCCTCAAAGATCCAGACACCTTCCTGGCCAACTTCAATCAGGGTCGCCCAGAGGTGAACGCCGGCCCGAAGAGTGTGGTGATTGAGTAGATGGGGATCCCTGTGAAACCTGAGAGACGGCGGCCTGTCAAGAGCCTACAGAGATCCCCCAGGGGTTGGGGTGACAGGCCCAGAGGCAACGCGGCTTATGCGACGCAAGCCCGGCAAGCCGGCATCCACCACCACCACACTGCCATCCGCTAAGACTACCAAGCCGGCAGGCTGCTCAAACCGGGCTGCCGAGGTGGGGCCATCCTGCCAACCGCGCTGATTCTGTCCGGCCAAGGTGGAAACTTGTCCCCCAGGCTGAAGACGACGAATGCGATGGTTATCTCGGTCGGCCACCCAGAGGTTGCCTGCCGCATCGAAGGCCAGCCCCCCCAGGGTTTGAAAACGGGCCTCTGCCAGGGGGCCATCCCGATAGCCTGGCTCTGCCCCGGAGAGGGTGGTCACTCGTCCGCCAGCAGAGAGCCGGCGCAGGCGATGTCCATCGGCAATCCAGAGGTTCCCCTCCTTATCCACCGCCAGAGCCGTGGGCTGCAGGAGCTGGGCCTGTTCTGCTGGGCCATCGACGGATCCCGGCTGGCCGGTGCCGGCAACCGTGGTCACTTCACCTGCAGGGGTGATGCGGCGGATGCGGCGATTGGCGCGGTCGGCAACGTAGAGGCTGCCATCTGAACCCAAAGCCAGCCCAGATGGCTCCCGGAACTGAGCTCGGTCAAGCCCCCCATCTCGGTATCCGGCTATACAAGTGCCGGCAAAGGTGCTCACCTGTCGTTGCAGGTTGATATAGCGCAGGCAATGGTTGCCGCTGTCGGCCACCCACAATCCCCCCTTGGGATCCCAGAGCAGCCCCTGTGGGGAGTCAAACTGAGCTTGATTGGCTGCTCCGTCGCGGCGGCCTGCTTGGCCTGTGCCGGCCCAAACTTCCAATTCCCCCTCTGGAGACAGCCGGAAGATGCGGTGCTGGGCTCTATCGGCTAAATAGAAGGCTCCTTCAGGATCCACAGCAATGCCGCTGATTTGCTGCAGGTAGATCCTGGACTCGGTGCCGGTGTTATCAGGGGCGTTGCCGACAGGATCTGCCGCGGGCGAGGTGCGGCCATCCAGCAAAGTTTCCACCACCCAGGCCGATGCTGCCGGAGCAGTGGGGGTGGGAGAGGGGCTGGGGGAAGGAGTAGCGGCAGGCCAATCGTAGACCAGAGTGCCCAACCCTTGCCCGGAAGCATCCGCAACAGCAACCCAAACTGAGCCGGAAAGAGAAGAAGGCGGCATCACCACCAGGCGGTCACCGCTGCGGGAGCGAATTTCCCCCTTCAGGATGCGCTCGGGATTGGCTGCTGCAGCAAAGAGAACTGTTTCCACCCGCTCCAAATTTTCCCCTGAGAGCAGCAACGGCTGGCCAAGGGTGGGCGCTGCCGAGCTGGTGTGCAGCAGCGGTACCCCCACCTCAGAGAGCACCAACATCGAAAGGCGACGCTGACGCTCTGTGTCTTGGGGAGGACGATTGACACTGCCAGAACTCCCAGAGCGGGCAGAAAGGGTCAGGGATCCCTTCCCTTGCGCCAGAGTGGTGGATCCCCGATAGGCGATGGCGCTGAGCTCCGCTTCTCCGGCGGGGGGGTTGGTGAAGGTGAAAGTGGCCGGTTGCCCCGGGCGCAGAGGGGCAGTGGCGGTTTGGCGATAGGTGCCCAGGGTAATGCTCAGGTCGATCCCTTCCACCCCCGGCCAGGTGGGAGTGCGGGCCAGCCAGCGATCCACCTCTGAGGCCGGTAGCTGGGCCACCAGATCGGATCCCTGTTCCTGGAGCAGCAGAACGATGCGGTTGCTGGGCACCGACAAGCCGGACTGGCGGGCTTGCTCGAAAGTCAGAGAAAGCGGGGAGGGAGGGAGAGGAGTTGGAGTTAAAACCGGCTGTAGGGCCGCAGGGGGAACAACGCTGGGAGACAGACTAGAAGAAGAAAGCTCGCCACAGCCCGAGAGAGCCAGCACCAAGGCACTCAGCG
The DNA here is from genome assembly GCF_054059455.1 of Thermostichus sp. MS-CIW-23. NCBI lineage: Bacteria > Bacillati > Cyanobacteriota > Cyanophyceae > Thermostichales > Thermostichaceae > Thermostichus > Thermostichus sp. MS-CIW-23. The sequence continues at coordinate 116,510 of NZ_JBSSCC010000004.1, forward strand.
CAGGCCAAGGTAGCGGTGTCAGGGAAGCCCGTCGTGGCATGATGCAGCTCATCCCCTCCCACAAACTGGGAAATGGCGGAAACCCAAACCCCCACGCTTACCTTCATCAGCGTACAAACCGGCGAGAATTGCCCAGCACCCTCTCTGCCGCAGGAGCCACCTCGACCAATGCCTTGGCCCCTGAACCGCATTCCTATTCATGACCAACCATCCTCACCCGCAGGTGAGTCGCACTCCTCACTCCATCTATCCTTACTCAAATCCCCACCGAAAGACCAGATAGCAGTTTCAGCGGCCAGGAAATCATCCAGGCCATAGCGGTAGCGCTGTAAGTCGATGCTGCCCGCGTTCGCCCGGTTCGGCTATAGAGTGGGGACAGGCCACTCTCGCGGATGAATCAAGTAGACGGTACCCCCGGAGTGCTCCAGCCACAACGACTCTAGCTGTTCGCGGCGGTAGGTACGGCGAACCTCTTCGTTGGTTTTGGCTGCCGGATCGTGGAGGATGGGATCCCCATGGCTAAACTGCTCCGCACCGCTGCCGCGAGCAAACCCCACCAGCACCGCCAGATGGCCGTTGCTTCTGGGAATTGGCGCCCCTTCCAGTTCTCCCTCACCCCAAGCATAGCTGAGGATCACCGGAACCCCTGCCGCGATCCAGGCTTCTGCTTGAGCCAAGCTCTCCAGCCGCGCCACCACGCCGGACAAACCTTGCTCGGCAGCATGGGCGACGTTGAAAGCCCAGTTGCCATGGCCCTGGTAAACCCGGTCATACACACCGGCCACTGCTGCGCGCACCAACACCTCACAGGGGCGGGGATCCCGCTTCCAGTAGGCCATCACCATCGCCAAAGAGGTGGGGCTACACCAGACCTCTCCCCCATCGGGGTACACCATCTGGGAGCACCAAGGCAGATCCAAGATTTTGCCCCAGCGGCTGGGATCCCCAGGGGATAGGCGGCTGGGCCTGACCGGCTCGTTGGAAATGGCAACTGCCACCTGATCCACAACGGCAGAACGGCCTGGCTCTTGCGTGAACAGGCGCACCCTGACCTGGAAGGCTTCTGCTCCGTTGAGGGTATCCTTGAGCACCAGCAAGTCCGTGTACAGGTTGCCATCCTCATCCCCTTGTCCTTGCACTGAGTGGCTGGCCAGAGTCAAGGGATCCGCAGCCCATACCCCGCCGTGATACCACTTTGTCCAGCGGTCTGAAAGCTTGGCCCGAATCCACAGTTCCAACCAGGTGCCGGGGGGCGTGGTGGCATTCCAGGAAGCGATTGCCCCGACCATAGGGAAGCTGGTGGGGACTGCTGGGCTGGTGGCTTCTCCCACCCAGTAGGGGCCAAGGGGATAGAAAGGGCGCCCCCGTTCGCGTAAGCGGTGCGGAGCATTATCGCGTAAGCGGGACGGAGTCCTTAGCGCCACCTCAGGCTCTTCAAGGCTGACTTCTTGCCGCAAACCCTCTGGATCCAAGACCAATTGCCCTCGGGCGTTCAGGCAGATCCCTTGGGTTGACCAGTCCTGAAACCCCTGAGCTTCTCCCGCCCGCCAGCGCTGAAACCCGGTGCGATAGGTGAAGTGGGTCTGGGCTTGCATCGTCAAGAGCATGACTCTAGTCAATAATAAGCTCAACTATACTGAAAATAATGTATAATATGTTCAGTACGGATTACTACCAGTTGATCTTTCTGTTTACTTTCGAGTCTGCCAACATGGTAGCCAAAGCAAAGCAGAAAATTGGTAGTAAGACGACACGGAAACTGCGCTTTGGGTATTCTACTCAAAGCTTTGCGGGATACCGCCATTCTGTTTGGACTCCGTCCCGCTAACGCGAATGGAAACAAACAGAATGCTATCGCTGCATAGTTGAACAGTGATGTTCAGCAGTGTTCAGCGTAAATGTATCAGTCCTGGAAAAGTTGGAACAGGCTGGGCCAACGTGGGCAACCCCAGCAAGAGCAGCACAACCCCGCTGACCAGCCCAGGCAGCCCCTGCCGTTCGCGTAAGCGGGACGGAGTCCTTTAGCCACTGCCTTCTGCGAGCATTGTCCGCCTGCCCCCACTAATAGCGCGACACCGCCGGATGTCCACCAATGTACCAGCGCCAGGGGATCTCGGCTCCTTGGGTGATGCCGATGCGGGTGGTTTGGACGATGGACAACTGCGTTTGCCAAGAGGGGGATCCCTCTAGCCAAAAGCCTTCTTGGTCGACATCCACCTGCCCCAGCCGCCAACCGTTGTGGGATCCGTCGATGCGCAGTGCTTGACAGAGCAGGCCCGGCCCCGCCGCCGCCCGTGCTGGCTGATTCTGTTTGTTGGCCGGGATCCAGTCTGGCAGGCGATCCAACTGAGCTGCCCGGATCAGAACCGCCGCCGGGATCCCTTCTGGCTCGGTAACGATATTTAGACAGTGGTAGAGGCCGTAGATGCGATAGATGTAGAGATGCCCTGGCGGGCCAAACATGACCTGGTTGCGTTGGGTCTTGCGGCGGTAGGCATGGCAGGCCGGATCCCCAGCCGTGTAGGCCTCCGTCTCTACGATCTGGGCCCGCACCTGCAGCCCATCGGCAAATTGCCGCACCAGAACCATGCCCAGCAAGGCAGGTGCCACCAGCGGGGCCGGCTGGCTCAACCACTCCACAGCGTCCACGGCAGGCTTGGCAGCCCTCAGCCCCCAGCAACGGCAGGGACGATGCTCACCTCATCCCCATCTTGCAGAGGGGTGTCACATCCCTTGAGGAAGCGAATGTCTTCGCTGTTCACATAAAAGTTGACGAAGCGGCGCAATTCCCCCTTCTCATCGCACAGCCGCGCCTTAATCCCCGGACAGCGTTGTTCCAAAGCATCCAACAATTCGCGGATGGTGGATCCCTCGCAATTCACCACCCCCTGATCCTGGGTGAGCGCCCGCAGCGTGTTGGGAATCAGCACCTTGACTGCCATAGCCCAATGCCTCGTCCATTAACCAACATCAAAAAACTAGGGTAGCAGCACCCCATCAATGCCGTGAATCACGCCGTTGGAAACTGGAATATCCGCCAGGTTCACGTTAGCCCCGTTGACCCGGATGCTGCCATCGGATCCCACCTGCACCTGCAGCGGCAGCCCTGCCAAGGTGGTCAGAGTGGTCGATTGGCCGGGCCGCAGGTCAAACGAGGTAATCCGCCCCGGCACCACATGATACGTGAGAATGCGGGTGAGCTGAGCCCGGCTGGCCGGCTGCAACAGCGTCTCCACCGTACCCGGCGGCAGTTGCCCAAAGGCCACATCGGAAGGGGCAAAGACCGTGAACGGCCCCGGCCCTGCCAACGCCGTATTCAGGCCCGTCGCCCGCAAAGCTGCCGCCAGCGTCGAGTAGCTGCTGGGCAAAGTTTCCAGCTCAACGGCAATGGTGTTTAGCCCTTGAGGCTGGGCCGCAGGAGCAAAGACAAGCGGGGCCACTACAGCCGCCAACGGGATCCAACGGCGAACAAGGCGTTGAACAGAAGGAAAGATAGGCATTGTGCAAAGCTCCTGAGCCAATAGGTCTACGCCAGGGATCTTAACAGTTCTTCATTAAGATTCTGTTAAGAGGCAATGGAGAGGGTCTTCCCTGCAAACCGAGTTCATACTGATGCCTCCTGCCAGTCCAGCCGCTCCAGGGTGCGGGCCCGCTCCAAAGCCTGTTCAAAGCTCTCCAGCCTGGGCGAGATCACCAGCGGATGGCCTACGTGGGCTTGAACCGCCTCCTGGGTCTTCAGACCGTTGCCAGTAATGTAGGCTACTGTAACCGCCTCCGGATCGATTTGACCGGATTCTGCCAGGTGTTTGAGCACGGCAATGGTGGTGCCGCCGGCAGTCTCGGTGAAGATGCCTTCGGTCTCGGCCAGGAGCTTAATGCCGGCGATGATCTCGGGATCCGTGGCCGTTGCGATCTGCCCACCGGTTCTGCGGGCAATGTCCAGGGCGTAGATCCCGTCGGCAGGGTTGCCGATGGCGATGGACTTGGCGATGGTATTGGGCTTAACCGGAGTGACAAAATCCCGTCCCTCGCGGAAGGCTTGGGCAATGGGCGAACATCCCTGCGCCTGTGCGCCGTGGAAGGCGACCGGCTTATCCGCCACCAGCCCCACCTTCACAAACTCCTGGAAGCCTTTATAAACCTTGGTGTACAGGGATCCCGAGGCCAATGGGATCACCACCTGATCCGGCAGTTGCCAACCCAATTGCTCCGCCACCTCATAGGCCAGGGTTTTGGAGCCTTCTGAGTAGTAGGGGCGCAGGTTGATGTTGACAAAGCCCCAGCCGTAGCGATCCGCCACCTCGGCGCAGAGGCGGTTCACCTGGTCGTAGTTGCCCTCCACCGCCATGACGGTGGGGTTGTAAATCAGGGATCCCAGCACTTTGCCCGCTTCTAAGTCCGCCGGGATGAAGATGGTGCAGTCCAAGCCGGCGTGGGCGGCAATAGCAGCGGTGGAGTTGGCCAGATTGCCCGTGCTGGCGCAGGAAACGGTGGTAAAACCCAGCTCCTTGGCGCGGGTCAGCGCCACCGACACCACCCGATCCTTGAAGCTAAGGGTGGGCATGTTGACGGCATCGTTCTTGATGTAAAGATTTTTTAACCCCAGCCGCCGACCCAGCCGCTCCGCCTTAACCAGCGGGGTCATGCCGGTGCCCACATCGATGGGCTTTTCAGAAGTTACTGGCAGAAAAGGCCGATAGCGCCAGATAGACAGCGGCCCAGCTTGGATGCTCTGCCGGCTGACGCTGTGCCTCAGCCAGTCGTAGTCATAAACCACTTCCAGGGGGCCGAAACACAGCTCACAAACATGCTTGGCGACCGGCTCATACTCGGCGCCACACTCCCGACAGCGCAAACGGCTGAAGCCCACCTTGGAGCTGTGCAAGGCAGAGGCCAACGGGGAATCGGCAGGGCTGAGCGGGCGTTCGGAAAGAGTTTGGGACATGGGCAGCCTCAAGGTGAAGGAAAGGGTGGGCGCTGGATTGAACTTACCTATCGTTGGGGGGAATCTTATCACCCGCAATCTGCCGCGTCAACTAAACCCGACTAAAATAGTCTGGATTAGATCCGGTTGAGGATAATGGAATCGGTGCTTGGCTCTCTCAGGCGGGCTGTCTGGTGTTTGTATGAGCCGCAACATCCCTTGGGCGACTCTGCCCTTTCCTCTGGGATCCCCTGCTATCGGCAGCCTTGGGGGAGCTGATCCCAGCGCCCTGAGGTCTCTTCAACTCTTCAATCAGGTGACTTAGGCTGGGAACTGAGCCTCTACCCAACTTTATTTCCCAGGGCAACAGAAAACTTTCCCTACTGCTCTGCCTGCCTCAGGCCGGTCGCAAATAACCCTATCCGTTGCCGCCATCGCTAAGCTGGATAAGCGAGCTGAAATAACCTGAAAATTAAAAGACCGGGGATCCCGGCTATTCATTTTGGAATTGCCACCCTATGCTCAGAGTTGGACGGGACAGCATTGATTTTCTCGATCACTACGATGTGGTGGTGGTCGGCGGGGGGCACTCCGGCTGCGAGGCAGCGTTGGCAGCAGCGCGGCTGGGCTGTAACACCCTCATGCTGACATTGAATCTGGACAAGATCGCCTGGCAACCCTGTAACCCTGCCGTCGGCGGCCCGGCCAAATCGCAGCTGGTGCACGAAATCGATGCTCTCGGCGGCGAGATGGGCAAAATCACCGACCGCACCTATTTGCAAAAGCGGGTGCTCAACCGTTCGCGGGGGCCGGCGGTGTGGGCGCTGCGGGCGCAAACCGACAAAAGGGAATATGCGCGGGTGATGCGCTCGGTGGTGGAAAACCAGCCTAACCTGACGATTCGCGAGGGCACTGTCACCGATTTGGTGTTGGGGCGCAACGACGAGGTGGTGGGCGTGGTCACCCATTTCGGCACCATCTTCGGCTGTCGGGCGGTGATCCTGACCACCGGTACGTTTTTGGGGGGGCGCATCTGGATTGGTCGCCACTGGCAAGCTGCCGGACGGGCAGGGGAATTTGCCGTGGAAGGGCTGACCGACACCCTGCGCCAACTGGGCTTTGAAACGGGCCGGCTGAAAACCGGCACCCCTGCCCGCGTGGATCGGCGCAGCGTGGATTTTTCGGTCATGGAGCGGCAACCGGGGGATCCCGATGTGCGCTGGTTTAGCTTCGACCCCGAGGTGTGGGTGCCAAGGGAGCAGATGGATTGCTACTTGACCCGCACCACCCCAGAGACCCACCGCATCATCCGGGAAAATCTCCACGAAACCCCTGTCTATGGCGGCTGGGTGGAGGCCAAAGGGCCCCGCTACTGCCCCAGCATCGAAGACAAGATTGTCCGCTTTGCCGACAAGGAAAGCCATCAGATTTTTATTGAGCCGGAAGGGCGGGATCTGCCGGAGCTCTACATCCAGGGGTTCTCCACGGGGATGCCTGAGAAAATCCAGATCCAGATGTTGCGCTCCTTGCCTGGCCTGGAGCGGTGCGTCATGCTGCGGCCTGCCTATGCGGTGGAATACGACTATCTGCCGGCCACCCAGCTCTACCCCACTCTGATGACCAAAAAGGTGCAGGGGTTGTTTTGCGCCGGCCAGATCAACGGCACCACCGGCTACGAAGAGGCGGCAGCTCAGGGGCTCATAGCCGGGATCAACGCCGCCCGCCTGGTTCAAGGCAAGCCCCTGGTCACCCTGCCGCGGGAGTCCAGCTACATCGGCACCCTCATCGACGATCTCTGCACCAAAGAACTGCGGGAGCCCTACCGCATGCTCACCAGCCGCTCCGAATACCGCCTCATCCTGCGCTCCGACAATGCCGACCAACGGCTCACCCCCCTGGGGCGAGAATGGGGCTTGATCGATGACCGGCGCTGGGCCCTGTTCCAAGCCAAGCAAGCGCGCATTGCCGCAGAAATCGAGCGCCTGGAAACGCAGCGGGTGAAGGCCCACGACCTGGCCGGCATCCAACTAAGCCAACTGACGGGGCAGGGGATCAAGGGATCCGCCACCCTGGCCGAGATCTTGCGCCGCAACCAGATTCACTACTCCGATCTCCTGGAACTGGGGCTGGGGGATGCGGAGCTGGATCCCTTTGAGCAGGAGGCGGCAGAGATTGCCGTCAAATACAGCGGCTACATCCAGCGGCAGCAGAGCCAAATTGAGCAGGTGAGCAAGCAGTACCACCGCCCTCTGCCCCCCGATCTGGACTACCACTCCATCCCCACCCTCTCCAAAGAGTCGCGGGATAAGCTCTCGGCGGTGCGCCCGCTAACCGTGGGCCAGGCGGCCCGCATCGGCGGTGTCAACCCCGCCGACATCAACGCGCTGCTCATCTACCTTGAGGTGAGGCAACGTCAGAGGGCGGCGGATCCCGTCTGTTCTTCTGTATGAGCTCCGCCCCCACCCAGGTAGAGGGAAGGGATCCCTTCTAGGGGCATGCGCGAGGCTACCCCCAGCTCCAGCGGCGAGACCTCCCCCCGCAGCCAGTGGCAGAGCCCAGCTGCCCCAATCATGGCGGCATTGTCGGTGCAGAGGGCTAGAGGCGGGATCACCACCCGCAACCCCCTTTGCCGGGCTGCTTCTGTGAGGCGAGCCCTCAGCTCCCGATTGGCAGCCACCCCTCCGGTCAGCAGCAGTGTCGAGAGGCCCAGCGCCTCGGCACAGGCCACCGCTTTTTCGGTGAGCACATGGGTCAGACAGGCCTGGAAGCTGGCGGCAATGTCGGCAATGGGCAACTCCTGGCCTTGCTGCTGCAACTGCTGGACTAGGCGCAACACCGCCGTTTTTAGGCCGCTGAAGCTTGTGTCGTAGGGATGCTCCACTTTGCCCTCGGGCAGGGGAAAGCGCTGCGGATCCCCCTGCTGAGCCCAGCGGTCAATCTGCGGTCCCCCCGGATAGCCCAGCCCCAGCAGCCGCGCCACTTTGTCAAACGCTTCGCCGGCAGCATCGTCGCGGGTGCGACCCACCGTCTGGTACTGCCCGTAGTCCTTCATCCAGATCAAGCTGGTGTGGCCCCCCGACACCAAAAGGCAGAGGCAGGGGGGGCGCAGATCGGGCTCGGCCAAAAAGCCGCTAAAGAGATGGCCCTCCAGATGGTGCACCCCGATCAGGGGCTTGTCGTGGAGCAAAGCCAAGGTCTTGGCCCCCATCAGCCCCACCAGCAGGGATCCCACCAGGCCCGGCGCACAAGTTACGGCAATGGCATCTACCTCGGCCACCTCCAATCCGGCCTGTTGCAGAGCCCTCTCCAGCACAAAGGGCAAGGTTTCCACATGCTGCCGTGAGGCCACCTCCGGCACCACCCCCCCGTAAGCAGCATGAAGGTCGATTTGGCTGGCCACCACGGAGCTGAGCTGCCGCGGGGCAAACCCCGGCCAGGCTGCATCCGCCGCCACCACAGCCACGGCCGTTTCGTCACAACTGGTTTCGATGGCAAGGACGCGAGGCATGGAGAACAAGCTGGGAAAAAGAGATGGGACAGCCTTGGGATCCTTAAGAATTGTGTGAGCTAAAACTCGCCATCCCTAGGAGCGAGACACTCGGGAGTATGATACTAACCGTTTAGTGCCCGTTTCCGCACTTAGCATTCCTGCACATTTGGACAGATCCTAGACCCCTAGCTCAAGGACACATCCTGCTATGCGAACCCTTGTGAGTCTCCTGTTGGCCCTTTGCCTGGCGCTTGGCCTCGCGCAGGCAGTGCAGGCAGAGCCCTTAATTGGTCTAAAACCTTGTAGCGAAGTTCCCGCTTTTCAAACCCTGAGGGATCAACGCCTAAGCAGCCTCGAAGAGAAGATCCTCAACGCCAGCCCTGCTATGGCTCCCATTTACCAGCAAAAGCTGGCCCAAACCAGCGAGCGTTTTGAGCGCTACAGCAAGCTGCTCTGCGGTGAAGAGGGCCTACCCCACCTGGTTACGGATGGCCGGTTGAACCATGCGGGCGAGTTTCTCATCCCCGGCTTGCTTTTTCTCTACATCGCCGGTTGGCTGGGCTGGGCAGGGCGCTCTTATCTGATTGCCGTGCGGAATAGCGACGAACCGGAGATGAAAGAAAGCATCATCGACGTTCCCTTGGCGCTGCGCTGTTTCCTCACGGCTTTGGCTTGGCCTGCTGCTGCTTTCAAGGAGATTGCCAGCGGCGAAATTCAAGAGCCGGAAGCGGCTGTGCCCATCTCGCCCCGCTGAGCCTGGCTTTCCAACTCGATCTGTTCAACTTTTGAGAGGCATCTATGGCTGATTTCACCAAGTTTCTCACCACTGCCCCGGTGGCGTTTATCCTGTTTGCCAGCTTCGTTTTTGCCCTGTTCATCGAGATCAATCGCTTCTTCCCCGACATTTTGACGTTTTGAGTGCAGGCCAGGGATCCCCAGCGCAACCGACGCCCGGCGGGATCCCTGCTTTTTTTGAGCTTCTTTTCATACCCTTTTGAACCGGACACAGAGTTGCTGAAATGGTCGAACCCAATGCTAATCCTGCTCCGTTGAATATGGATAAGGGATACGTCACCGTCCCTGAGGGAGATCCGCAAATTGGCGATCTCTGGACACCGATTAACCACGCACCTGTTGTCCGGCTGTTGATCGACTGGCTGCCCATCAACCGACCGGGATTGAGTTCCATTTGGCGGGGCTTGGAAATCGGCATGGCCCACGGCTATTGGCTGGTAGGCCCCTTTGCCAAGCTGGGGCCGCTGCGCAATGAGCCCATCGGTCTGCTGAGCGGCTTTTTGGGAGCCTGTGGCCTGATCCTGATCCTGACGGCGGCCCTTTCTCTCTACGGCACTGTCACTTCGCAGCGCAACATAGGGCCGGTAGGGGGATCCCAATCTTGGAGCGAATTGGCTGCCGGCTTCTTGGTAGGGGGCATGGGGGGGGCGATCGTCGCCTACCTGCTTTTGCTAAATGCGGATCTCCTGATTCCTGCGTCTTAATTGAGGCTATTGGCCTTCCATCACATCATCCACAACGTCTTTGATTGCCTCTCGAGCATCTTCGACTCCAGGGTGGGCGGCTGCTTCCGCTTGCTCGGCCCTGCCTTCCAGCCTTTCACGCTGATCGCTGGCCAGCTCACCCACAATTTCCTGGATTTTGCTCTCCAGATTCTTGGCAGTGGCTCCAACTTGCTTTTCAAGGCTCATAACATCGGCCCCTTCACCGGCTTTGCCCTGTCTACTCGATAGCACCTTTTCTCTTTGGGCCTCGTGATCCAAATCACCTGCAAGGCAGCAAAGAGGGTGGGTCGGGCTGGCAGACCAGAGGAAGCTTGTCTTAGCATGGACTGAATTCTGCAATGAGCCGATGACAGCGGTTCTAGAGATTTTTCTGCCTATCTTTCGTGAGCTGCTGTGAACGATCTGCTGTTCGAGCCCACTTCCGAAAGGCCCTCCTTGGCCGAGATTCGCCGCCTATCGCCCGCAGCCTTGGCCTACTTGGGAGACGCCATTTACGAACTGCATGTGCGGCGGCAACGGCTATTTCCTCCGGATCGACTGGAGCGCTATCATCAGCAGGTGGTGAGGCGGGTGCGCGGCTCGGCTCAGGCCAAGTTGCTGTTGGCCCTGTTGCCCCATCTCAGCCCCGAGGAGCAGGAAATTGTCCGCTGGGGTCGCAATGGCTGCGGTCGCCCACCCCGACATCTGCCTCTGGCCGACTACCAAAACGCCAGCGGCCTGGAAACGGTTCTGGGCTATCTCTACCTGGCCAATCCCGAACGGCTGCGCCATATCCTCGCCCTCACTGATGTTTTGGCTGAGACCCTAGGCGAGTGGGAAGGTTAGGATAGTCTTTCCGTCTTTCCATCTTCCACGCCCATGCCCAAGACTTCTCAGCGCAAACCTGCTTCACGGCTGTCTCGCTCGGGCAAACCGCAGCGGCGAGGGGCAGGGCAATCCGTCAGCAAGCGGGTACAGCGGCCCAAACGCCGAGACGGGGATCCCAAGCTTGCCCTCCGAGAGGCTCCAGTGAAGCCCATCCGTCGCGACGCGCAACGGCAGTGGCCCCAAGGCAAGATGGCTCCTCAACCGGCAGGCCAACGAGATCCCGGCCTTCCCATGGGTGGGACAGGGGTTCTGCCGGAAGAAGTGCAGCTTCAGGCCGACCGGGATCCGCAGACCGAGCTGGAGCAAGAGATCATCTACGGTCGCCAGACGGTACTGGCCGCCCTGAGAAGTCAAGCCACCCTCAACCGGGTTTGGATCCTGCCGAGGTTGCGCTACAGCCCCCAATTTTTGTCTCTGTTGGAAGAAGCCAAAGCGCGGGGCACCGTTATCGACGAAGTGTCTCCAAAGCGGCTGAACGCCCTCACGGCTGGCGCCAACCACCAGGGTATCGCTGCCCAAGCCACGCCTTATCAGTACGTGGCCCTGGAGGATTTGGTGGAAAGAAGCCGGCAGGCCGGCCCCAATCCGGTGCTGGTAGTCCTAGACGGGATCCAGGATCCCCATAACTTGGGAGCCATTGCCCGTAGTGTAGAAGCTTTTGGCATGCAGGGGATGGTGATCCCCCAGCGGCGGGCAGCAGGGGTAACCTCGACGGTGATGAAGGTAGCGGCGGGAGCCCTCTCCACCTTGCCGGTGGCGCGGGTGGTGAATTTGAATCGGGCTTTGGAATACCTCAAAGAGCAGGGGTTTTGGGTTTATGGCACCACCAGCCGAGGGGCTGACCCCATCTATAGCGCCGATTTTCAGCGGCCCATTGCTTTGGTAGTGGGATCCGAGGGGGAAGGGATTAGCCTGCTCACACAGCGCCATTGTGACCAACTGCTGTCCATTCCCTTGGCAGGCCGTACTGAAAGCTTGAATGCTTCTGTGGCCACCGGCATTGCCCTCTACGAAATCCACCGGCAGCGCTCTCCCCACCACCTCAAACGCCCTGAGGTTGATACATTCCTCAACAAATCGTCAATAAAAGTAGTAGAATCTAGGGGATTGCAAAAGGACATCCAATGATTGCTAGACTTGATAATGGGGGATGGATCCCGTGAGCAACCCTTTGGTCAGTCTGTTGGATAAGCTGCGCGGCCTGTCGGTCTGGATCGAGATCACCACCGAGGACTGCACCTACTACTACGGCCCCTTCTCCGATGAAGCTGAGGCGGAGCGGCTCAAAGGCCACTACATTGCCGACCTGCAAAAGGAAGGAGCCAAAAAGATCCAGGCTCTGGTGAAGAAAATGCGCCAGCCACAGTCTCTGACGGTGACCCGTACTCCGTCGGGAGCCCGTTCCTGATGTCTGCTACGGCTTATCAAGTAACCCTTCATCACCGCGGCCAAACCTACCGCTTCCCTGCCTCTGCGGATCAGACGGTTTTACAAGCTGCTCTGGAGCACGGGATAGAGCTGCCTTCCTCTTGTCAGGCAGGGGTTTGCACCACCTGTGCGGGGCGGCTGAAGTCGGGATCTGTGACTCAGACAGAGGCAATGGGGATTGGCCCAGAACTGCAGGCCCAAGGGTTTGTGCTGCTGTGTGTAGCCTATGCTACCTCCGATTTGGAGGTGGAGACCGATCAAGAGGAAGAGGTTTACCGTCTGCAGTTTGGCTCCTGACCGTGCCGGATTTCTGTTCAGGTCTACTTGTTAGCTTATGGGGGGGTGGGGGTAGCTAAGCCCCGCACTGTACCCGTAGGGTCATTGCCGGGATACAGATACCCCCACATGGTGTATGATAGGAGTAGTTGCACAAAATGGCTTTTGCCGGAATCTGGTGCAACTACGCGGTAGGACATTCCGTGTCTGCTCGTGGAGGGTTCTTGCGTAGGCTCCCCGATGAAGCGAGAAGCCCGCTCCGTACTGCCAGCAGTCGGGGTCGGGAGTATGTCACTAGGTGTTGTAGTCATTTCGATTCAAACTAGGACACTATACCCACAACTAAAACCTTGGTCGCGTCAGCGTTGCGGAGCAATAATGCAGGGGCCCAAAAGGTTTTTCTCAGTAGCCCGGCTGTCTCAGCCTAATCTGAAAATACTACATTAGTTTATATTGTTGGATTCTTAGTGTTAGAAGTTATCGAAAGTAAGTCTGTTTCCTTGGCGAGATCAGTTCTCGACTCCTGTGAAGTTGCATTTGTTGCACCTATCTCTGCCGTTGAGCTCGCCTCTCTCTGCCCCGCAACTGGAGCAATCCCTCTGTCAGCAAGTTGACCGGGAGCTGGGCCAGCCGGCTCGGCTTCTGCGCTGGAGCTTGACGGCGGTGGAGGGGGATAGAGCCTGGGTTGAGGTGGTCGCCACCACTGATGAGGACTACTCGGATTTAGACTAGGTCGTGTTGATCTTATGTTAGGATAGAGAGAATAGTTTATAGAGGAAAGAGGATGAAGTTGGTTTTTTTAGATGAAAACAAATGGCAGAAGA